>JANLTL010000047.1:0-14983 GCA_031362905.1 Burkholderiales bacterium
GACGCCGGGCAGGCCGGTGAGTTTCACCGGGCAGGGCGCGCGCAGCAACCAGTCGGAGACCTTGTATTCAGTGGCCGTGGCTTCGGACTCGAGCGACAGGCTGCCGAGCACGTCGAGGGTTTCACCGCCCAGCACGCTGGAGGTCCACACCGTGCCGGTGAGGGTGCGCTTGCCGTCTTTCTGTCCGAAGGTGCCGGCGGTGGCGTACTGGCGAATCTCGAGGCAGGGCAGGCCAAATGCCGGCTTCCAGCCCTGGATGGGTTCCTTCGCGTTGGCCATCGCTTCGGAGAGTTTTTTCGCCGCCGCGTCGGCGAGCGCGAGGACGCGCGCCTGCGCCGGGTCGGCCGGGTTGGACGCAGCGGACGCAGCAGACGAAGCGGCGGGCGCTTCCTTCTCCTCCGGCGCCTCGAGCGTGGTCACGCGCTCGAGCGCGGTGAACGCGGTGTTGCCCACGTCGGCGAGGTTGAGTGCGGTCGAGCCGGCAAAGCCGACCTCGAAGTTCGAATCGGGAGTCACGCCCTTGCACAGCACGTTCAGGTCGCCCTTGACGCGCACCTTCGCCGCCATGCCGATACTGCGGATGCCGATCGTCGCCTGCGGCAGCGTCAGGGCCATCGCCGTGACGACGGAAGGCTCGAGCTGGCCGTCGATTTCCTTCAGCGCGAAGCTGCTGTTGGAGAACGCCACCGCGTTGCCCGCATAGGGCGGGCGGAAGTCCGGCAAGTTGAAGGCGAGGTCGAGGCCGCTGGGGTCGGCCTTGTCGGCGGCGCTCACCACGCCGCACAAAGCCGCTTTGGCGGAGGTACCCGGCGGACGGCCGGCACCGAAGCGGCGGATCTGGCTCAGCCTGAAGCTGGCCTTGACCACGTAGGTCTTGTCGGCGGCACCGTAGACCTGCATCGCCTTCTTGGCGTTGCCGCCATCGGCCTCCGGATTGCTGCCGTACTGCCCGATCAGGTTGACGCCAGGATGGATCGTGAGCGGGAAGATGTCCTCGTCGGGAATCGCCTTGCGGTCGAGCAGATCGGAGAGCGGCTTGGGCAGGTCGTCGCGCTTCTCAAAGCGGATCCGGCTCGCCGTTTCAGGCAGCACGAACAGCACGGCGTTGGCCAGCCCCAAGGTACCGAGAGGGGTGTCGCGGATCTTCGGGATATAGGTGCCCAGATCGAGTTCCCGGTGGTGCAGGCCGACGATGGCGGCGGGCATGCCGGCCGCCTGATAGCGCACTGCCCGTATCGGCTCGCCACTCACAGTCACGATGCCGGCCACGGTGCCGGGGGACCATTCCACCCGCGTCAACGCGATCTTGTCCGCGCCGGGCACGTAGCTGCCCGCGATGTCGGCCAGCGTGAGGCCGCCGGTGGCGGTGACCGACGGCACGACAGCGTTGCGTTCTTCGTTGAGCGCGAGCTTGACCTCCAGGTCAACCTTCGCGCCTGAAGTCGATGCTTGCGAAGGCAGGCGGCCCGCGCCGTTGAGCGCGAGTTCCAGGGTCTTCAGGCTGGTGAGGCTGGTGATGCGGTTCTGTCCGTCGGCCAGCGCAAGGCTGCCGGAAAAACGCGCCGTGTCGAGCGAAAAATCCTTCAGGCCCGCCACCTTGCCCGAGGCAGCGCGCGTGATGTCGCCGCCCAGCGTGGCGCTGCGCGTCGGTGGGTCGAACAATACGCGCACGTTCGACAGCTCCAGTGTTTCCGGCGTGCTGCGGATCGCAGCCGCGTTGGGCGTGCGGTTGGTGGCGGTTGGGCTAAGTGAATCGGGCGCGGGGGCCTGCACGTTCAGCCCCAAGGTGGCGGCCATGCCGATCGACAGGGAAACCTGCTCTCCCTGCGCGAGTGCGAACAACCAGCTCGGGTTGCTCAGTTTGGCCGGGCCGAACTGCTGGCCGTCCAGCGCCTTGATGGGGGCTTCGAAGGCGAGTCCCTCGATCAACTTGCTGCCGTACTTGTCAGTCAGTTCCTTGAGGGTGCGTGCCGGTGCGGCGGCGCTGACGGCGGTCTGGCTGTCGCGCACTTCCTTGAAGAGGGCGGCATCGACGTTGCGTGCTGTGAGCACCACCTTGCTGGTACCGAGGCCGAGCAGGCCGCTCACCGCCGTGCCGTTGGGGATGGTGGCGAGGTCCAGCGTGCCGGTCAGCGTGGTGCCGGCGGGAGGCGCGAAGTTGGCGAAGTCCGCGAGGCCCGGCTCCTTTGCGATCTGTGCCGCGTCGGCGCTGCGCGCTTTTTTCTCCGCGTTCGCGTCGGGTACGAAGGAGATGATCACATCGCCGAACGGAAAATCCTTCGCACCGGTGTTTTGCAGGTCGGGCAGGTAGTCGCCAACCCGCAGCGTGCGGTGCACCAGCAGCAGGTTGGACGGTCCGTTCGCTACGGGGGCGTAGCGAACCACGCGGGTGGCGACGCCATTGAGGAAGGCCTCGCCGAGCAATACGGCGTTGGGCGATGCGATGCGGCCGCTGCGTACCTTCACCACCACATCGTTCAGGTTGTCCGGCAGGGTCAGGCCCGCTGGCGCAAGTTCGGCCAGGCGCACTTCGCCGATGGCGAGTGGCGCGGTGGCGGGATTTTCCGGCGGCAGCGTCGCGACGGCCACGGTCGGCCGGGTGCCGCCGATGACCCAAGTCAAGCTGTTGACGCCGAAGGCGCGGCCGTCCGCTTCGACGCTGATGGCGGTCGCGCGTCCCGGCACGAGCGACCAGGCGCCGGTTTGCGGATCCCGTGCATGCAGGGTGCCGCCGCCCTGTGCGAGGTCGGCCAGACGATTCACCACGAGCACGATGCCGTTGGCGCTCACGCCCACGTCCGAGGCGGCAGGCGCCGCAGCGTCGGCTATCCACTGGTCGTTCGCATACACAAAGAGCCGGCCTTGCGCGTCGAGCGCCCAGGGGCGTCCTTCTCCGTCAACGTCGATGCGTTGCACGCGGCCGGCGACGGTGCTCCAGTTGAGGTTGCGGCCGGTGGCATCGAAGGCCGCGTGCATCACGGATCGGCTGCCGTCGGCCGCCAGTGCATCGGCCAGCCAGATGCGGCCACGGCCGAGTCCCACGTCGGTGGCGCGCATGCCGGTGGGTTGCCATTCTCCCTGGGCACCGTTGCCGGTGACCAGCAGTTCGCCGCTGCGCGTGATGGCGGCGGCGCCTTCGCGCGCGGCGTCGATGCGGGCGAGGTCGCTGCGTGACCCGTACGGTGTCCAGCGCGCGCCCGCTTCGTTCCAGCGATACGCGCGGCCGTCACTGCCAACGTACCAGCGCTGGCCAATCTCGCTGACGGCCGCGTCGAGGCCGCGCGTGCCGACCTGCACCCAGTCGGGAGGGAGGACGCTGGCGGTCTGGGAAAGGACCGGGGTCGCGGCCATGCAAGCACTGAGCAATGCACCCATCCAGGCGGTTTTGAAAGCGATTCGCATGCGGTTCTTACTGGGCTATGTAGACACGCTGGCTGGCCGGGAAATTGGCCGCCACCGGCTTGCCTTTGGAGGTGACGGCGACGCGCGTTACCCCGGCGAGGCCGGCGTAGACGAAGGTTTTCTGCGCGGTGTCCCATTTCTTCAGGCGCCCGGCAAGGTCGACGATGAACACGCTGCCATCCTTGCCGACGCCGATGTCCTGCGCCTTGTCGGCGTCGAGGATGTTGCGCTTCTGGAAGGTGTTGGTCGAGGCCACGTATTCGTAGACGTCCGATTCGTAGTTGGTCGCCCAGAGCACGTTGCGGTTGGCACCGACGCCGAGGCGCGCGAACTTCTGGTCGTTGCGCCGCGTGGTGGTGGCGCCGTTGTTCACGCCGATGCCGATGAAGTTGATCTGACGTTCCGGGAAGATGGCGGTGACCCAGTCGTCCAGGGTGACGTCCATATCCAGCACCGTGGTGAGGTCGCGGGTATTGGCGGTGACCTGGTTCGAGCGCAGGTTGGACTGGCCCAGCGCGAGGCCGCCGAGGTCGTAGAAATCCGCCGTCATGCCGACAAAAGTGGCGGTGTCGTACTCATTGAGGAAGTAACGCTCGCAGGCGCGCGTGATGCCGTAAAACGCCGGCACGTTGGGCGCACCGGCCAAGGCCGGCGGCGCGGTGCCGTTGGAGAGGTTGCGCGCCGCGACCGCCGCCTGGTATTGCACGCGCTTGAGGTAATCCAAGTGGACGAAGCGCCGCTGCGACGTGCTGTAGATCCAGTTGCGGCCTTTCCAGCCGGCAGTACGCGAAGTGCAAGGGTCGGCGCTTGCATCGAAACCGGTGGCAATGATCTGGTCATCGAGGCCGACACTGATGTCGTTAAGCCCGGCCCCCAGATTCGGGAAGCCGGGTGCGGTGGTAGGTACGTCAATTGCGGCAAACGTGTACGCCAGCGTGATGCCGCTGCCAGCGGTGTTGGTGAGCGCATCGGGCACCGTCACACTGGCTGTCGCTTCGGTGGCTTTGGCCAACGCGAGGTCCCCGCTCTCGTCGCGGTCGAACAGCCGGGCGGCCAGCACGTTGCCGTTTTTCTCGATGATCCAGGGCCGGTCATTGGGGCCGAGCGCCACGCGCGCGACGCTGGTGCGGCGCAGGATGTCGAAGTTGCCGGTGCTCTTGTTGAAACGCTGCAGATTGCCTTGCGTATCGACTGCGTACACCGTGCCGCCGGGGCCGATGGCGATGTCAGCGATGGTCAGGCCACGCCGCTCGCACTGCGCGGCTTTGTCGCACTGAAACAGCAGCCCGGCGTTGTTGCGATACCAGAAGCCGCCGTCCGGGGCGGCCGCGGCGCGGTCCACGTTGCCGGCCAGGCGCGTGTAAGTGACGGCGCCCTCCTTGCGGTCGAGCCGGTACAACTGGCCGTCGGTCGAGACCGCCATGGTGACTGCGTCGCTGGCGGTCGAGACGTCGATCATGGCGTACTGCAAAGGCAGGCGGCGCCAGGCAGTCCCGTCGTGCCACAGGAGGGCGCTGCTGCTGTTGGTGCCCAGCGGCAAGCCGGCTTCGCTTACTTCGATCTGCGGCAGAGTGCCGGGAAAGGCAAGGAAGCGCCGCTGCGCATTTGACCAGCGCACGATGCTGCCACCCGGTACAGTGCCAAAGACGCTGCCGTTGTAGCCAATTGCCAGAGCAGTCAAATTGCTGGCGGCGGCCACCTGAACAAACTCGGGCGGCGACAGATCGGGCGCCGTGGCGCGCTCTGGGGTGCCGCTTAGCGTACGGCTGCGTACAGCCGGATCGGTGTTGCCGGGCGTCACCGGTTGGATTACCGGGCCGGCGTAGACCATTCCCCTGGCGAACAGCTTGCCATCGCCATCGGCGCGCCATACCTGTCCCGCGCCCACGGCGACGCTGGCGGCGGCGCTGGTGGACAAAATCGCGCCGGCGACTTCGTTCCAGCGCACATCGGCCTCGGACCATTCGTAGACCTTGCCATCGCGGCCGGCGATGACCACATTGCCCAGCAGGTCGGCAGCAATATCGCGTGCGCTGCCGGGAACGCCAATCCAGACGTCGCCGAGGCGGCGTGCGATGGCGCCGTCACTGCCCACCGCCCAGATCAGGCCGCGCGCATCGACCGCCACGCGCGACCCGGTGCCACTCAGAGCCACCCAGCTTGCCTTGACCGGATCGTACTGGGCCAGCGTGTTGGTGTTGGTCGCGACGACGATGCTGCCATCGGGCGCCGCCGCCAGGGCGACGGCACCGGTGCCCACCGTACGCCAGGCTGCCCCTTCGAGACGCTGCACGGCAGTCTGCGCGTCAATCGCCCAAAAATTGCCTGCGGGGTCAATCGCCAGGCACGTCATGCCGGTGCCCAGTTGCTGCCAGGCGCCGGACAGCGGGTCGCGCCGGTACACCGCGCCGCTGGCATCGATGCCGCCCACCACGCCACGTCCGCCGAGGGCGATTTGTCTTGCCGCACCTGCCGGCGGCGCAACCGTGCGCCAGGGATCCGCCGTCAATTGGGCGTGCAGCGGCGCTTGCAGCGCGCCCGCCACCAGCAGGGTGAGCAGCGCCAGCACTGCGCTGAGCAGTCGTTTCATGTCGCCTCTTTCCGGGTGGGGCGGACGCCCGCGCCGCCGTGTTTAGAAGAACAGGAAGTTTTTGATCGCGCCCAGACGCTTTTCGTGGGTATCGCGCGCGTTCCAGCGCTCGAGGGCGAAGTCGCCGGTCTTGAATTCCTGGAACAGGCGGTTGCCTTCGAGCGAGGCCATGCCCTCGGTCAGGCCCGACAGCGGCACAAACCAGTTCTTGTTGCGCTCTTCGAATTTGTCCAGGGATTTTTCAAAATCGGTGAGGCCCGACTCCGTCCGGGCGCGTTCGACCGCGCCCTGGTTGGTGAACTGCGCGCGGCGCGGCGTGATCAGGATCAGCACTGATTTGCGAAATTCGGTGGTCGATTTGCGCGCGAACAGGTATTGCAGGATCGGAATGTCGCCCAGCAGCGGCGTCGCATCGCGTGTGGTTTGCGAGTCTTTTTCGGTCAGGCCGCCGAGCACCAGGGTCTCGCCGAAGCGCATCACGACGTTGGAACTGACATTGGTTTTGGAGGTGTCGAGACGGAAGTCGAACACCACCGAGCGGCTCGGCGCGGTGATGAAGGTGCGCTCGGCTTCGACCTTGAGCTTGATCCGGTCACCGGACAAAAACTCGGGCACGATCGAGAGTTTGACGCCGATCTGCTTGTTGATCGAGACCGGTGCGCCGGCGCCGCCGGAGACAGCCGCCCCAACTACATCGACACCGGCAAAGAATTCGGAACGTTCGTTGGCCAGCGCCACCAGCGACGGACGCGCGAGGATTTCATTGCGCCCGTTGAGCGTGTTGAAGATGTTGAGCGAGTAGGTGACCGCCGGAATCGAAATCAGGCGCGTGAAGGTGCGCGTGATGGTGTTGTTGTTGGCGGCGCCATCGAGCACGCGGTTGGCGGCGGAACTCAGGCCCGGCGTGCGTGCAACCGGGTCGCCGAACTGCAGTTGCAGGCCGGAGAGCAGGTTAAGACCCTGGTTTTCGCTGATGTCTTCCTGTGTGCCGACGATGACGACATCGACCACCGTCATATCGGTGTTGGGGCCACCTGCGTTACCGGGGGCGCCGGGGGTAGAACCGGCAGGGCGAGGCGCAGTGCCAGCGGCCCCTGGCGTGAGAGGTGTGGCACCGGGGATTACAGGTACGCCAGCGGGGGCGGGGCGTGGCAACAGCTGGGCGAGCAGGGGCCGGTCGGCATCCAGCCGCGCGCTGCCCTGAGTTGCTGGCGTGGCGCTTTGCATGGTGGCCGGGGCATCGAGCAGCGTCTTGCCACCACTGGCGGGCGCGGAGGCGTAGACCCGCTCCCAGGCACCGATACGGCGCGCCAGATAGTCACCGTCATCCGGATTGCGCATGCTGGTCTTGAAGCGTTCGAGAAGCTTCTTCGCCGAAGCCATGTCACCGAGCGCCGCGTCGGTAACGATGGAAGCGCGCAGCACCTTGTCCGGTGCGACCTGGCTCTGATTGAGAGACGCCAGCTTGGTGAGCGCCGCTTTGGCGGTGCGCGGGTCACCCGCATAGTAGGCAGCGCGCGCGAGATCGTACAAAATTTCTGCGTCGCCATCTTCCATCACGGCAGCGATGGCAAACGCACCCTTGGCCTCGTCGAATTTGCGCTGATCCAGAAACGCCAGCCCCTGGTAGTACATTGACAGCACGCTGGTCGGATCAAACTTGTGGGCGAGGCCATAGCCTTGCTCGGCCAGCGAGAATTTCTCGGCATCGCCATTGAGCGCCATCAAGTGGTAGGTCAGCGCATTCATGAACTGCAAACTGGAATTGCCCAGGTCGAGGCGCAGGGCGGTGTTGAACAGTTGCGAGGCTTCTTCCAGGCGGCCCACGCGCAAGGCACTCATGCCTTCGGCCGCCAGCGCCTGCACGTCGGTCTTGACCTTTTCCCGCGCGATGGGTGCGCCGAGTTTGATCGGAATGCGACCGCCGGCCTTGAGGTCGGCGGTGTAGTTGGGGCGGGCTGCGGAGCCCCGGTCTGACTCGAAACCCTGCGCCCACGGCGCACTGCCGGGCGCATCGTTGGCGGCGAGGTTGCCGCCCAAGGGAAAACCAAAGCCCCCCAGATTGCCGCAGCCGGTGGTCAGAAATGCGCAGCAGGTGAGTGAAGCGACGGTACGTTTCGACATTGCATCCCCTTGAGAAGCAGTTTGTGTAGTTTGACAAAACGGCAGTGTTTGACCGCGAATGCTAACTTGAATCTGTCAGATTTGCGCCGGCCAAGACTAAAGTCTGGCATCGGCGCTTGATTGACGTTTACGTAAACGTCAAGTAAATTGCGCGCCATGCCCAATTCACCCACACCCCTCGCCTCCGCCAACCCGGCCTGGGAGGCGCGCATCCGTCACGAACTCGATGTACAGGGCGTCACCCCCTTGCTCGACATCGTCGTCGACCACTGTGCACCGGGACGCGTCGATCTCTCGATGCCGATTACGTCCAAGGTCGTGCAGCAATACCAGGTGGTGCAAGGCGGCATGGTGGCAGTGATCGCCGATTCGGCCTCGGGCCTGGCCGGCATTTCGCTATTGGCGCCCGAAGACGGCGTGCTGTCGATTGAATTCAAGATCAACCTGCTTGGCCCCGGGCGCGGCGAGCGCATGATTGCGCGCGGCGCCGTCATCAAGGCCGGACGCACCGTAATCATCTCGAAGGCCGATGTGTTTTGCATCGAGGATGGCGTCGAAACCCATACCGCGATCCTCATCAACACGCTGCTGGTGGCCAAGGGCATCGCGGCACGGGTCGAGAAATAAAGCGCACATGAACCGGGCGGCGGCAAGCACACCGCTGATCACCCGCCCTTCCTGCATCGGAGTCCAGCATGCTTAACCTCAACGCCCTCACCTTCAACCACTCCGAAGACATCCGCGCGCTGCGGGATACCTTGCAGGATTTTGTCTCGACCGAAATCACGCCGCGCGCGGCTGACATCGACAAGTCGAATCAATTCCCCAACGACCTGTGGAAAAAATTCGGCGACCTCGGTCTCCTCGGCATGACCGCCGAAGAGGAATACGGTGGCACGCAGATGGGCTACCTTGCGCACATCATCGCGATGGAAGAAATTTCGCGCGGCTCGGCCTCGGTGGGCCTCTCGTACGGCGCGCATTCGAATCTGTGTGTGAACCAGATTCGCCGCAACGGCACCCTGGCGCAAAAGAAAAAATATCTGCCCAAGCTGATCTCCGGCGATCACGTCGGGGCGCTCGCGATGAGCGAGCCGGGTGCCGGCTCGGATGTGGTCGGCATGCGCACCCGCGCCGATTTCAAGGGCGACCGCTGGGTGCTCAACGGCAACAAGATGTGGATCACCAACGGGCCGGACGCCGACACGCTGGTGGTCTACGCCAAGAGCGATCCGGAGGCCGGCTCACGCGGCATCACTGCCTTCTTGATCGAAAAAGGTATGAAAGGATTTTCCACGGCACAAAAACTCGACAAGCTCGGTATGCGCGGCTCCAACACCTGTGAGCTGGTGTTTCAGGATTGCGAAGTGCCCGCCGAAAACGTGCTCGGTGGCGTCGAGGGCAATGCAATGGCGGGGGTCGGGCGCGGCGTCAGTGTATTGATGAGCGGCCTCGACTACGAGCGTGCAGTGCTCTCCGGCGGACCGCTCGGCATCATGGCCGACTGCCTCGATGTGACGGTGCCATATCTGCACGAGCGCAAGCAATTTGGCCAGCCGATTGGCGAGTTCCAATTGATGCAGGGCAAACTGGCCGATATGTATTCCACCTGGTCGGCCTGCCGCGCCTACGCCTACGCGGTCGGTGAAGCGCTTGATCGCGGTGACCTGCAAGGCACGGCCGCGCGCAAGGATTGCGCAGGCGTCATTCTCTACACCGCCGAGAAAGCCACGTGGATGGCGGGCGAGGCGATTCAGGCGCTTGGTGGCGTTGGCTACACCTACGACTACCCCGCCGGGCGGCTGTGGCGCGACGCCAAGCTGTATGAGATTGGTGCTGGCACGTCAGAGATACGGCGCATGTTGATCGGGCGTGAGTTGTTTGCCGAGACCAAATGACGGCACGCATCGATCCGGCAAATCAAACGACCAAGAAAGAGCACGCGACATGGCAGAATTGATCAACACCTACCGCGGCACCGTGATGCAGTGGCATTGCGACCAGATGGGCCACATGAACGTGATGTGGTACGTCGGCAAGTTCGACGAAGCCACGTGGAATCTGTTCGCCATGATGGGCGTCTCGGCGCACTACCTGCGCACCGAACACAAGGCGATGGCGGCGGTCGAGCAGCGCATTCAGTACCGGCGCGAGTTGCTCGCCGACGACACCGTGGTGATCGGCTCCGGTGTGCTCGAGATTAACAGCAAGGCGATCACCTTTTTCCACGAAATGCGCCACGCCATCACCGGTGAAGTCTCGGCGACTTGCCGCTTGACCGGTGTGCATATGGATGCGAAAGCGCGAAAGTCAGACCCCTTCCCTGTCGCAATTCTTGAGACAGGACGCGGCTTTGTGCGCCCTTACGATTTCGAGTATCGCGACTGACGCAGACCGTGCGTTCCGTCCGAGCAGGAATTACCCGGTGCATGGATGGCTGCCCTGACTTTGGCATTGTTCATGGCATAATTCATGGCATAACTGTTGGCAAGGATAATGCCATGCGAACCGCCATCACCAAGAACTTCCACCTGCCGCTGCCGCTCGATCTCTACGCCGACTTGCGGGCTGCCGCCGAGCGTGTGGGCACCCCCGCGACCGACGTGGCGCGCGAAGCCATCCAGGTTTGGCTCAAGCAGGAGCGACGCCGGCGGATTCATGCGGAATTGCGCGCCTACGCCGAAGTCACCGCCGGCAGCGCAGACGATTTTGACCCTGCTGTATCAGCCGCTGGCGCACAGACCTTTCTTGCGGCGCACCCGCACGATGACTGGAGTGCGGAGCCGGGCTTTCCCGGCATCCGGAACAGAAACGGCGGAAGCAGCAACGGCACCCAGGCGGCCTCGAAAAAAACCCGCGCCGCATCCGCCACACCCAAACGCATACGCCGCGTCAGCAAATGAAGCGCGGTGAGATTCACTGGGCCGAGTTTGAACCACGCTCCGGCTCCGAACAACGCGGCATGCGGCCCGCACTCGTGCTGTCTTCAGACGCACTCAATGGCATACCGGGTTGGCGCTCGATTTTGGTCGTGCCGTTCAGCACCTCCGGCGCGCAGGCGCGCCGCGGGCCAACGGCCGTGGCCGTCCCGGCGCGCGCCAGTGGCCTCAAGGGAGAGTCAGTAGCACTCTGTCATCAACTCACGACGCTGGATCGCAGCAAGTTCCACAGCCTCGTCGGGATGATCGCGCCCGCCATTCTGCAAACCGTGGAAGACGGCATCCGCGCGGCCCTGGATATGGATTGACAGACCATGAAATCCCTATCCCATCTCTTCGACGCCAACCGCGCCTGGGTGGCAAGCGTCACGCGCGACGACCCCGGTTTTTTCGACCGTCTCGCGCACCAGCAAAACCCGGAATACCTCTGGATCGGCTGCTCCGACTCGCGCGTGCCGGCCAATCAAATCACCGGGCTGGCGCCGGGCGAAGTCTTCGTCCACCGCAACATCGCCAACGTGGTGGTGCACACCGATCTGAACGCTTTGTCGGTGATCCAGTTCGCGGTTGATCACCTCGAAGTCAAACACATCATCGTGGTCGGCCACTATGGCTGCTCGGGCGTGCACGCCGCGCTGTCGCGCAGCAAGGTCGGTCTGGCCGACAACTGGTTGCGCCATGTGCAGGATGTGTACGACAAGCACGGCAGCTACCTTGGCCAGTTGACCGGCGAAGCGCGCCGTTACGACGCGCTATGCGAACTCAACGTCATCGAACAAGTGCGCAACGTCTGCCTGACCAGCACGGTGCAAGAGGCCTGGGCGCGTGGGCAGATTCTCTCGGTGCATGGCTGGATCTACGGCGTGCGTGATGGCCGATTGCGCGATCTCAACGTCACCATTTCCGCCGGCGACATGATCGACGCCGGCATTGCCAATGCTGCGCAAGCCCTGCGCGAACAAGACACTGCCACATGATTTCCCTCGGCGAAACCGCCCTCAAATCCGTCATGCTCGACGAAGCCGCGATCCGCGCCTTTGCCGCTTCCTGTGGCGATTTCAATCCACTGCATCACGACGCCGAATACGCCAAGGGCACGCGTTTTGGCGGCTTGATCGCCTGCGGGCCGCACTACCTCTCCCTGCTGATGGGCTTGATGGCGACGCACTACACCGCGCACGGTCCGCAGGTCGGCATCGAATTTTCGACCCAGTTCAAAAAGCCGGTGCGCCCCGGCGATACAATCGAACTCAAATGGGTCGTCACCGCGCTGCAGCCGAAGTCCAAAGGCGACATCATTACCCTTGACGGCAGCATTACCAATCAGCACGGCGAGGTTGTGCTCATCTCGGTGGGCAAGCTGATGGCGTTTCACACTTGACCGCCGCTGAGCACTGCTGATCGCCACCAATCTGTCGCCAGTCACTGAACTCCCTTTGCTGCATCACACTTTTGTCCCGTTCCCTTGAAGGAGTCACACCATGTCCAACCCAGCCGATCCCATCGTCATCGTCTCCGCCGCCCGCACGCCCGTCGGTGCCATGCAGGGCGAGCTTTCCGGCTTCGCCGGCCACCAACTCGGCAGCCACGCGATCAAGGCTGCGGTCGAACGCGCCGGCCTGAAGCCCGAACAAGTGCAGGAAGTCATCATGGGCTGCGTGCTGCCGGCCGGCCAGGGCCAGGCCCCGGCGCGCCAGGCGACGCTTGGCGCCGGCTTGCCCAAAGCCACTGCTGCGACCACCATCAACAAGGTGTGCGGCTCGGGCATGAAGGCCGCGATGTTCGCGCACGACCTGCTCACTGCCGGCAGCGTCGATGTGATCGTCGCCGGCGGCATGGAGTCGATGACCAATGCGCCCTACATGATGCTCAAAGGCCGCGGCGGCTACCGCTATGGCCACGCCACCATGCTGGACCACATGGCTTACGACGGTCTGGAAGACGCTTACGAAAAAACCCCGAACGGCGGCGGCAAGTCGATGGGCCTGTTCGCTGAAGACTGCGCCGGCAAATACACCTTTACGCGCCCCGAGCAGGACGCATTTGCGATTGCTTCAACCAAGCGCGCGCTGGCCGCCAATACCGACGGCAGTTTCAAGTGGGAGATCGCCCCGATCACCGTGAGCGGCAAAAAAGGCGATGTAGTGATCGACAAGGACGAGTCGCCGTTCAAGGCCAACCCGGACAAGGTGCCGACCCTCAAACCCGCATTCCGCAAGGACGGCACCGTGACGGCGGCCACTTCATCGTCGATCTCCGACGGCGCCGCAGCACTGGTGATGATGCGCGCCTCGACCGCCGCCAAGCTCGGCTGCACGCCGATTGCCAAACTGGTTGCCCACGCCACCCACTCGCAAGAGCCGCAGTGGTTCACCACCGCGCCGGTCGGCGCCATCGAGAAGCTCTACGCCAAGACCGGCTGGAACACTGGCAGCGTGGACCTGTTCGAGATCAACGAAGCCTTCGCCGTGGTGGCGATGGCAGCGATGAAGGAGCACAACATTCCGCACGACAAGGTGAACATCCACGGCGGCGCCTGTGCGCTCGGCCATCCGATCGGCGCGTCGGGCGCGCGCCTGATCGTCACCCTGATCGGTGCGCTCAAGAAAACCGGCGGCAAGAAGGGCATTGCCTCGCTGTGCATCGGTGGTGGTGAAGCGACGGCGGTGGCCGTAGAGTTGATGTAGGCGGCGCGGCTCGAAGTTACGCAACCAGGACAAAACCACTCAAGCGAGTTGGGTGGAGTTCATGGCGTTCGCCGGGCCGCCTCAAAATTTATCGGTGTTACGCAAGGTCGCCAAAGCTTGCGAACGGCATGACAAACCGCCTGGCTTCGAGCGCTGCCTTGAAGCCGTCGGCTTCGGCTACCGAAACGCGCTCGATACTGATCGCATGCCGCAACAACGATGCCGTGCCGACCAGCCGCGCCGCGCCGATTCGTTCAACCACTTCGCGCCGGAAGCGCCGCTTCTCGTCGGAAGCGATCATCCAGCCTTTGGTCACCGCCAGCGCCAGGCACGCGGCCTCCCCGCGCCCCATCAGGTCGCGCAGGGTGCCGAATAACGCCAGCGCCTCGATGCTGTCGATCACCGTCGTGGCAATCAGCCCTTGCGCCAGCGCACCCGCCACTTCCGTCTGCTGCGCCGGCTCGGTGATCTCATTGATCACCTCTTCGGGAACGAAAAATCGATACGGCGTCAACGCGCCCAGCAGCGGCAATTGCCCAATATGGCAAAAATTGATCAGCACGTTGGCGTCCGTGACGACAACGCTGATGGGCAAAGATGTCATCGACCCGGCCGCCCGCGCTCAATCGAGTTGCATCGACGCCAGCACGTTCTGCACGTCGCGCCGGCCCAATTCGACCATCGCGGCAAGCTCGGTCAGTTTGGCCTTGGTGATGTCGTCACGCCGGTACGCCTCAAGCGCAAGCCCCATGAAGCGGCGGCGAAAATCGTCACGCGAGGATTGGCCGCGATCCGCATCCCGCACCGCCAAAAAGCTCGCGATGGTGTTTCCCGCGCCCTTGTCTTCCTCATCCTTTAGGCGCTGAAACTCACTGTCGTCGATCAACTTCATGTTCTTGAGACGGTATAGCGTGGCGCTGCGGCTGGAATCGAAATGATGCGCAAGCAGCACCGCATCGTAGAGCTGAATATCCTGACTGCCGGGCGCGGTGCGCTGTTCCACCTGCACCGCCTCGGACTCGTCGAACACCGCCACCTGGGAGCGGCTCTGCGCACCCTTGCCCAGCCCGTGGACAAACTGCGCCACACCGTCAGCCGGCATCAGCAGTTCGGCGGCGAACGCATTGGCGCGCACCTCCAGCAGCTCGGCCCGGTTTTCAGCACGGCTGATGGCGCCTGAACGGTCGCGGTCCATCAGCACATGCGCATACTCATGCGCATGTGAATAACGCTGGCGCACC
>JANLTL010000061.1:0-3627 GCA_031362905.1 Burkholderiales bacterium
CCACTCCTGCCCCGCAAACAAGGGCTCATGCAGAGCATAGGGGGCAACGCGCTCGGGCAACACCGCGCGCAATGCCGCGATCAACTCTGGAATGTGCAAGCCGGCCATCAGAGGTTGTAGCGGTCGGCTTTGTAGCGGGCAAGATTGGCCGGATCGGCAAACCACTCAATCGTTTTCTGCAATCCACGCTTGAATCCGTCAAGGCCGCCGTGCTCCGGGTGCCAGCCCAGCAATTGCGCGGCTTTGGCATTACCGGCCCACAAGCGCTCGACCTCGCTATTTGCCGGGCGCAGGCGCTGAGCGTCGGTTTCTATTTCGACGTCAACGTGCATCAATTGGGCAATCAACCGGGCGGTGTCGCCGATGGATACCTCAAAATTGCTGCCCAGATTGATGACTTCCCCCGCGATCGGCGATGTGGAAGCCAATGCATCCTTAAAACCCTGTGCCGTATCCGCAACATAGTTGAAATCACGCGTTGGGTGCAGTGCCCCCAATTTGATCTTTCGTTTGCCAGCGGCAAGTTGCGTGATAACGGACGGAATGATGGCACGCGCAGACTGACGAGGCCCGTAAGTGTTGAACGGGCGGAGGATGGTCACCGGCAATCCAAATGACGCGTAGAAAGAGTAGGCAATCTGGTCCGCTCCGATCTTGCTCGCTGAATAGGGTGACTGCCCCTGAAGCGGGTGGTCCTCGGTGATGGGTACAAAGCGTGCGCTCCCGTAGACCTCACTGGTGGAGGTATGTATTGCACGCTCCACGCCAAGCTCTCGCGCCGCCTGCATGACATTGAGCGTTCCCTTGATGTTGGTGTCAACGTAAGTATCGGGCGAGTGGTATGAGTAGGGAATGGCAATCAGCGCCGCCAGGTGAAGCACCCTGTCGCACCCCTGCATGGCCTGTTTGACGCCATGCGGATCACGAATATCACCGGCGAATACGTCGAGGCTATCGCGCACTGGTACTGGTGCCGAATCAAGCCAGCCCCAGGAGTTGAACGAGTTGTAGAGCACGAAGGCCCTGACATCATGGCCAGCAGCGATCAACGCCTCTGTCAAATGGGAGCCGATAAAACCATCCGCCCCGGTTACGAGAATCTTTTTCACATCTGAAATCGCTTACTCCCTACAACATTATTCAATTTTACCAACGCTGGGTGGCGCAACTGTTTGCCGAAGCGCGGCAACGGCCGCCCACCACTGCCGAAGTGGAGAGGCCGAAACTTGCGCGTAGCCCTCGCAGTACTCACCCACCGCATTCTGAACGCGATTGCTTTGCCACCACCCATCAACATCGCGCCAGATACGATTTAGATGAACGGCAGCCAGATCCGGGCTGTGAAACAGGACTCCTGCCTCGCCCAGTACCCCAAAGACCCTCTTGGCATCATCGGTCAACGGGTGCAGCTCAGGATTAATACAAAGCACCGTAGGAATGTTTCTGGCCAGTGATTCGCAAAATGTCGTCCCCAAATTGTCCGTCAGATGAAGTTTTGCAGTGGCCAAGCTCTTTTTGAACGGCAAGGCAAGCGAGTCGTACTTGAATTCGGCCAGCGCCGACAATTTTTCCCTCATCCCCCAACCCAAATCCTCTGCATGCGTTCTTAGCACCAAGTCAGATAACACCGGCTGCTGCAAACCAGACAGCAACGCAATCTGCCAATCCAGATGCCGCGCATACTCGTTTGGATGAAACAGCGGGTGAACGTAGGCACAAAATCGAGGCCGAAGCGTCATCGAGTAGAGGAGTTTTGTGGTACTCGGAGTGGCGCCTCGCCGCCGCGTGCCGATTAGCTGAGGGGGTGTCACCACAGCATGCGCAACGGGGATTTCAGCGCCTCTCTTCCCCCAAGCCAGATACTTATCCACAATGCCGACCTCAAACGTCCGGCCCAGCAGGTAACGCTGGATACCAAAGTTGCCGCCGTGCTGCGCACCAATCAAAATAGTTCCACGTTCAGCACTCCGGCCCGCCCATTCTTTGAACGCCTCATCGTAGTACAGGGCGTTTGCGGTCAAAATCGCACGAGGTTGATCCGGGTAGTGATGTCTCGAAAAGGCTTGGAGCCGCCCGAAACCTTCCAGGAAACACCACGGAAAATAGTCTGGGAGCAGCTCGATTGCCACCCCAAACCAATCCGGGCGTCCCCGCAGGGGCAGGCTCGTGTTGTGAAAAAATTCATTGCGTACCTTGACGTCTAGACGCATTTTTTCCGCCTGCAGCACAGGCGGATGAATTGGAATAAAGCGACCGCGCGAAAGGCAAAACAGTTTGAACAGGGCACCCATTGGCAGGTAGCTCTGCTTCGCGAAGACCGCTCGCCGTCTCCAGAATATCCGCGTCAACCAATTGAGCCCGGCACCCAGCCTGCCGCGCTGCCGCGGCCGGGATTGATGGGGTGTCTGGGCCAGACCTGCGGACGCAGGCAAACGGCGTACCGAAACGCCATATAACTCCGCGATGTCCGCGCTGATTGCAAAGTTGAACGGGTCATGTTGCGCGCGCAGCGCAAAATCAAGCGTATCGGCGACCGGAACCCGCTCCACAAGATCAGGGCCGAAGGTATGAACGTCGGGGGCAATGGCTTGCGCGCACCTAACTGCATGGGTCCGGTCCATGACGACCGACAGATAGTGGTGTAGCCAGGGAGTGAGCAATAAAGTCCAGTAGCGCAGAGAGCGCTGGACGGCATGATGGTTGTTGAGAGGCTCGCAAAGAGCCATCACTATCTGCTTCGTATAATTTTCCGTTTGCTCACAACACGCTTGCGCGCCTTGTTCGTTGCTCCACAATGTATCCAGAATCCGATGGTTGCTGGAAAGCGCCGGCTGTCCATTTGCCACTCCAGCGCTAGCGAAGAGTTTGACATCGGCAGACGTAGAGTTGAAGACCTCGTGGGCCGCGGTCACCAAAAGTACGCTCAAGTCGCGTAACGACGCCTCTTGATCGTCGTACCCAACGGCTGGCGTGCCCGCCGCTGACATCAGGCGGTCAGCTTCTGGCAACTAACCGGCGCATTACAAATGGTGCTTCGCATACCAGTACACATCGCCTTCCTCAGACAATAAACAGAACCCGTTTGCCAGAAAGGCTTTTTGGCTCGCAAGGTTGTTTCTTGAAATCCGCGCCCTGATTTCACCCAGCCGGGCAAATATCATGGTCAACGCTATTGCGCTTCTTCCCACGCCCTGTCCCTGCAGCGCTAGTTCACACACGTAGACACTTAATTCCTCGAAGGCTTCGTGCGGGATCAAACAGGTACGTCCTATTCTTCGCCCCTCAAACATGATCATGTAGTCGCGCCGACCGGGGCGTGCCAAGCTATGGCGCACCTCCTGGAAGTCCGGAAGAGTGATCGCGCCTGTATGCCTGCGTATCTCTGGCAGTGCCCACCACGCGAGGATAATATCGATATCGCTCGCTTCGGCAAGTCTTAACGTGAGGTCAGAAGTCAACATGAAGTCTGCGGGGGGGCGGCTAAAGAGTTATTGCCGCAACTCACCTCACGCCCATTTGTGCTTACCCGGAATATCGCAGTTGACTGCGGCGATTCGCGGATGCCGCCGCAGGATGTCAACAATCACCTTAAGGTCAATGCGCCGGATGAGGTGAGCGAGCCGCAGT
>JANLTL010000075.1:0-5410 GCA_031362905.1 Burkholderiales bacterium
GCCCGCCGAGTTGCCGTTCGAACAGCCGACGCAGTTCGAGATGATCATCAACCTTACGACCGCGAAGTCGCTCGGTTTGACGGTGCCGCAAACGGCGCTGGTGCGCGCGGACCGGGTGATTGAATGAATGCTGGCCGGCCGGCGCATTGGCTGACTTGCAATCAGGTTGTCCCAACGGCCCATGCCGAAGCGCCGATGGTCTGCCTGCGATCCTGCTGGGCGCCGGTGCTTGCATGATGTTAACCTAATAGGTTAACATTCTCGAAATGGAAAAAGGCGTTCCCCATTGCAAGCTGTCCACCGTGAGGGCCTTGATCCGGACTGGCAAAGTACGCACCACCTTTTCGGCCCGTGCCGGCGGCGCTGCGCTGGGGTTTGATTTGAGCGGCATGCTCGAAGTGGTCATGGCGCTCACAGCGAAAGATTTTTACAAGAGCATGACCACGCACGCAGATCACAGGATCTGGCAAGACGTGTACCGGCCGGTGACAACGGCGGGTACGGTCTATTTGAAATTGACAGTAATCAACGATCTGCTGATCGTATCGTTCAAGGAGAACGGAACATGAAATGTCCAAGCTGCGGTGGCGCGAAACTGGTGCGCGGCACGCGTGCCATGCCCTACACCTACAAAGGAAAATCGACGCTGATTCCGAAAGTGACGGGCGATTTCTGTCCGGCCTGCGGCGAAGTGGTGCTGGACGAGAACAAGTCTGCCCATGTCAGTCTGGCTATGCGCGACTTCAACCGCGAGGTCAATGCGTCGATGGTTGATCCGGCGTTTATTGCGAGCGTGCGCAAAAAACTCGGGCTCGACCAGCGCGATGCGGCCAAACTGTTTGGCGGCGGTGTGAACGGATTTTCGCGCTACGAAACCGGCAAGGCCCGGCCGCCGCTGGCGTTGGTACAGTTGTTCAGGGTGCTGGACCGCCATCCTGGATTGCTCGCTGAAGTCCGTCCGTAACTGACCGGCAAGCGTTGGTGCGGCCGCAACGCCATCGGCCGAAAACCGTTGGTGCAAGCCATTGTTCGTCAACCATCAGAGACACCTATCGATGAATCAGCGCCGCACACTTCTCAGCACACTCGGCGCCCTTGGCGCCGGCGGTCTCACAGTCAGCCTCTCAAGCAGCCTGCCCGCCAGCGCCCAGCAGGCTGACAAAAAGCCCGACAACAAGGCAGACAAGATCTGGCGCATCGGTGCGCTGTACCAGAGCAACGCGCAGACCAACGAGGCCCGGCTGGCGCAGCGCGAGTTGCCGTCGGCGCTGCGGGCTGCCGGTTACGTCGAGGGCAAAAACCTCGAGATCGACTGGCGCTTTGCCGAGCTCAACGCCGCGAGCCTCAAGAGCATGGCCGAAGAACTGGTGCGCACCCGGGTCGATCTGATCCTGACCGGCAATACCACCATGACCCACGCCGTGCAAAAAGCGACAGCCACGCTGCCGATCGTGATGGTGTCGTCGGGCGACCCGGTTGCCAGCGGCTTTGCCAAGTCGCTCGCCAAACCCGGCGGCAACATCACCGGCCTGTCCAACCTGTCGGCGGAATTGGGCACCAAGATGCTTCAGATGCTGATTGAGTTCACCGCCAAAACCAACCCCAAGTTCAGCCGCGTGGCGGTGATGATCAACCCGGCCAACTCGGGCAACGTCGCGCTGCTGCACAACCTCGAGGCCGCCGCACGCATCACACGCAGCAAGATCCTGCCGCTCGAAGTGGGCAACCAGGCGGACCTGGAGCGAGCCTTTGCGACCCTCACGCGCGAACGCAGCGAGGGCCTGATCGTGGCGCGCGACAGCGTGTTCAGCATATTAGCCAAGGAGATTGCCGGGCGCGCCCTGCAACTGCGCCTGCCCACCGCCAGCGGTGGCGGCGCGCCTGCCGCAGCGGGAATTCTGATGTCCATCGGTCCGAAACGCCCCGATCAGTTTGCGCGCGTCGCGATGTACATCGACCGTATTTTCAAGGGCGCCAAACCCGGCGAGTTGCCGATCGAGCAGCCGACGCTGTTTGAAGTGATCATCAACGGCAAGACCGCGAAAGCGCTGGGCCTGAAGATTCCACAATCCTTGCTGATCAGTGCTGACCGGGTGATTGAATAAACCAGCAAATGGGAGATCGCATGAAGCAGGGCATGAACCAGCGCCGCACACTCCTCGCGGCCATAGCAGCGCTCACACTCGCCCGGGCCGGCGCGGCATTGGCGCAGACCGCCGCGCCAACTGCACCAGGCAAAGGCGGTGGCGGCGGCGCACCCATCCTGATCGGCTGGCTCGCCACCGGCTCGCGCGCAGCGGTAAATGACCTTACCGTATTCAAGGAAGGCATGGCCGCGCTCGGCTGGAAGGAAGGTGTGCAGTACGTGCTTGAAGAGCGCTGGGCCGACGGCGACTACGACCGGCTGCGCCCGCTCGCCGAAGAACTGGCCGCGAAACAGCCGGCGCTAATCGTGGCGGGACCGTCGCAGGCGGTCGCCGCCGCCGTCAAGGCCGCGCCGCGCACACCGGTCGTGCATGCCAACGGCACCGACCCGGTCGCCGCCGGCTTCGCCGCCAGCCTGGCAAGGCCGGGCGGCATGGTCACCGGGGTGACCAATATGGCTCCCGACATCACCGCCAAGCACACCGAGTTGTTGCTCGAAGCGGTGCCCAAGGTCAAACGCATCGGATTCTTGATCGATGCCAATACCGTCAGTCACGCCCGGCTCAAGCAGGCCGCGGAATATTCGGTGGTGCAACGCAAGGTCGAAGCGCGCTTCGCCGAGGTGAGGCGTGCAGACGAGATCGAGCCGGCGATTGCAGGCTTGGCAAAGAATGGTGCGCAGGCCCTGGTGCTGTTTGCCAGCCCCCTGTTCATCATCGAGCGCCAGCACATCATCAAGCTCGCCCAGGCGCGCCGCTGGGCCATGATTGGCGGCGCGCGCGAGTTTGCCGAAAGCGGTGCCTTGCTCAGCTACGGCGCGAACCGGGCGATCCTCTATCGCCGCGCCGCCTATTACGTGGACCGCATCCTCAAAGGCGCGAAGCCGGCCGAGATGCCGATGGAGCAGCCGATGACGATTGAACTGGTGATCAACGGCAAGACCGCCAAGGCGCTCGGCATCAAGCTGCCGCAATCGTTGCTGATCCGCGCCGAACGGGTGATTGAATGAGCCATCTCGAATCGGCCCGCTTCAATCTGGCCGGTCCTGCATACGCCAGCACCCGCACCTTTGCTGCCGCGATGGCTGGGGTGGCGCGAGGGATTTTTTCAGAGTGCGCGGCTGCGTGCCAACAGCGTATCAAGGCTGAAGTCCTGGTCATGCGGCCACATGACAAAACGTGGCCTGGCCTGAACCCGGCTGAAATAAACCGGATCCCGCAACTGCGCGAACACCCCTTTGTCAAGATACGGAGTCACATCGAAAATGCGGCGTTCGCCGTTGCTGAGCGACAACTCGATTTCATGATTGGGCAGCGCCCGGGCCGATTGCAGCAACACTGACATGGGTAATCCCCTATTTCAGCGGGTCAATTTTGAACAGTTCCCGGCCTTCCACGGCAAGTGTCCAGTCGGCGGCGAGATCATCGCGGTGAATTTCAATCCACGCCTGAGCCAGCTTCAGTTTGGCGCGCGGCAGTTCATCCGCCAACACCTCACCGTCCGCGATGGACAGCACCGCATTGAACTCGCCAAACTCAACGTGAATGTGCGGCAGGTGATGTTTGTCGGTGTCAAAAAAGAACATCCTGACAATCAGGCCATAGAACATCGAAATGACTGGCATGCTCGCCTCTGAAACAAAAACGCTGCTGGCCGCTGTTGGCCGCTTTTCGCCGCTGCTGGCCGCTTCTGGCCGATGATGGCCGCTTGAGCCATAGCCGCTTGACGACCGCATTCGACCAGAATGCCACCGATCCAGATGCAAATTTTAACGCCAGACTGACCGGCGCTGTCAGGCACGTGCCAATCCTCGCGCAGCCAGACGTGAATATTCACTATTCACCAGTGGTCCGGCTGTGCGTAAATGAAGCATTCGTGCTGGGTGCGGATGGCCGTTGCGGTGCAGACCGGTTGTGCGGTGCGAAGGCTGCCTTCACGTATTGTGGCCGCAGCGCCAAAGCCCTTGGTACAAGCCATTCCTCAACCGATCTCAGAGGGAACCGAATATGAAAAACCGCCGCCTGCTGATCGCCGCGCTCGGCGCCCTCGGCACCGCCGCACTCCATGCCCCGCTCGCGTCGTTCGCACAAACGCCGCCCACTCCCGCCGGCGCGCCGGGAAAACTCTGGCGCGTCGGGATTCTCACGCTGCTCGGCCGTCCGGCCTTGTTCGACACGCATTTCTTCACCGGCGGCATGCTCCGCGGCCTGCGCGACTTCGGCTATGTCGAAGGCAAGAATCTGGTCCTCGAGTGGCGTTTTGCCGAAAACGATGCCAGTCGCCTGCCGGCCATGGCGGCGGAACTGTTGCAGTGGAAACCGGATCTGCTCGTCGCGACGGGAGACCAGGCCTCGCTGGAGTTCAAAAAGGCCACCACCACGATACCCGCATTACCCGCATTACCCGCATTACCAATTGTCAGCGCCGCCGCCAGTGACCCGGTGGGTATCGGTTTGATCACCAGCCTGGCGCGGCCTGGCGGCAACGTCACCGGGGTGACCAGCCTCACCGCTGATCTGGCCCCCAAGCAACTCGAATTCCTGCACGCGATGGTCGTCGCCAAGGAGCCCAAAGTGACGCGGGTGGCGGTGTTGATGAATCCGGGGACAGCGTCCCATTTCATCCGCCTCAAGAGCACCGAGGCGGCGGCAAAAAAGCTCGGTGTCACGATTGTGCCGGTCGAGGCACAGGACGCGACGCAGATCGATGCCGCCTTTGCCAGGATGCGCGAGCAAAACGCCGGTGCATTGTTCGTATTTCTGAGCCCCTTGTTTCAGCAACGCAGCGGGCAGATCGCCGAACTGGCCGCGAAATACCGGCTGCCGTCGATGACCGCCGCGAGCGTTTATCCCGAGGCCGGCTGCCTGATGAGCTATGGCACCAACCTGTACGAGCAGTTCCGGCGCGGCGCGTATTTTGTCGACCGCATCTTGAAGGGCGCCAAGCCGGCCGACCTGCCGTTTGAGCAACCGACGAAATTCGAACTGGTAATCAACGGCAGGACCGCGAAGGCGCTGGGGCTGAAGATTCCGCATGCCTTGTTGATCAGTGCGGAGCGGGTGATTGAATGAAGCAGGACTCAAGCAGGCTGCATCCGCATTTTTTGACAGAGGGCTTCACATGAACCAGCGTCGCGCACTCATGTTTGCCGTTGGCGCCAGCGCGCTCTCGGCGCCGTTCACATCATTCGCGCAAGCGCCGGCCCATCCCTCGGGGAAACCCTGGCGTGTCGGCATCCTGCCCGGCGGCCTGATGGCGCCGCGCC
>JANLTL010000078.1:0-1719 GCA_031362905.1 Burkholderiales bacterium
GCCGGGGTAGGCCGACGAGCCATGCATCTCGCAGCCGATGCCGCGGCCAAAGCGCAGGGCGCGGCTCGCGGAGCTTGATGAAATTGCATGTGTCCCCGAAGACCATTGGTGGGAGCGGCTTGCAGAGGGTTTCGACTCCCAAGCCACTTCCGCCATGCCGCGCTTGATGCAATCTTCGAGGCCATGTCCGACGATCGGGTGGCCAGAGGGCGCGATGTCACCCTCACGCACGGCGTTCTTGAGTTTCAGCACTGCCGGGTCGATACCGAGCTTGATGGCGGCTTCGTCCATCTGGATGTCGAGCGCGTAGTAGGTCTGCACCACGCCGTAGCCGCGGAATGCACCGGCAATCGGCGCGTTGGTATAGACACACATGCCTTCAAGCTCGACGTTTTCGCAGCGGTAGAGCGACGTGAGCGCCCCGGTGCCGACGGCGGTGACGCCAGGGCCATGCGAGCCGTAGGCGCCCGAGTTGAAGACCGCACGCGCCTGTCGTGCAGTGATCGTGCCGTCACGCTTGAAGCCTTGCTTGAGCCAGATCTTCGCCGGGTGGCGCGTGCGCCCGCCGAGGAAGGTTTCCTTGCGGGTGTACTCCATCATCACCGGGCGGCGCGTGGCGCGCGACAGCAAGGCACACAGAAACTCCGACTGAAACAGATCCTGCTTGGCGCCAAAGCCGCCGCCCATGTGATCAACGATCACGCGCACCTGGTTGATCGGCAGTCCGAGCACTTCGGCGAGGATGCCGCGCGCCATGAATGCGGTTTGGGTCGAAAGCCAGACGCTGAGCTTGCCGCTTGCAGGGGCACGCTCGCCCCCGGTAGCGGCATTCGCACCGGGCGCATCGGCACGCGCGTTGCCGTGTTCCCAGTGGCATACGCAGACATTTGGCTCCATATAGGCCGGTGTTGGCCGCCCGCCTTCATACTCGCCCTCGATGACAAGGTCGGCCTCGGCAAAACCCTTGGCGATGTCGCCGCGTTTGACCTTGAACGGCGGCGCGACCAGATTGCCGCCTGGCCCCACGTCGTGGATCAGCGTCGCCCCAGGCGCCAGCGCCGCTTCGATCGTGGTCATCACCGGCAGCGCCTCGTACTCGACGTCAATCAACGCCAGCGCCTCTTCGGCAATCTCGTCGCTAATGGCCGCGACCACTGCGACGCTCTCGCCCCAGTAGCGCACCTTGTTGTCGAGGATGTATTGGTCCTGGGCGAGTGAGGCATTGCGCGGCGCGGGTGAGCCGTAGTGCAATACGCGGGGCACGTCGTGATGGGTCAGCACCGCCTTGACGCCCGGCAGGGCGCGCGCCTTGGTGGCGTCGATGCGGCGAATCTTGGCGTGTGCCACGGTCGAGCGCAGGGTGCGCGCGAACAGCATGCCGGGGAGGCGCAGGTCGCCGGCATAGCGCGCGCTGCCGGTGATCTTTTCGACCACATCGTTGCGCTTGACCGAGGTGCCGATGATGTCGAAGCTCATCGTGCGGCTCCGGATTCGCGCAGCTGTACGGCAGCCGCCGCTATCGCGTCGATGATCTTGGTGTAGCCGGTGCAGCGGCAGATGTTGCCGGCCAGGGCGAAACGAATTTCGTCTTCCGATGGAGCGGGCGTCTCAGCGAGCAAGGCTTTGGCCATCATCAGCAAGCCGGGGGTGCAAAAGCCGCATTGCGCCGCACCGTGTTGCAGAAACGTCTCCTGCAATACGTGCAGTGCACCGGAAGCG
>JANLTL010000100.1:0-2471 GCA_031362905.1 Burkholderiales bacterium
CGTGCTGCCCAGTTGCAGGGTGCGCTCGATGCCGAGAAACAGCTGTCGCAGCGGGCACAATCGGCTGTTGACCTGCTCAACCAGCAGATTTCCGCGATGCGCCGCCAGCTTGCCGCCCTTGAGGAAGCGCTGGCCGCATCCGAGTCGCGCGACAAGGAATCGCAAACCCGGATTTCCGATCTTGGCAGCCGCCTCAATGTGGCGCTGGCGCAACGTGTGCAGGAACTGGCGCGCTACCGTTCGGACTTCTTCGGGCGCATGCGGCAGATATTGGGCACCCGCCCCGACATCAGGGTGGTCGGCGACCGTTTCGTGTTTCAGTCTGAAGTGCTGTTTGACGCCGGCCAGGCCGCGCTGGCTGCCGGCGGTCGGCCTGATCTTGACCGGCTGGCCCAGGCCATCATCGAGCTCGACCGCGAAATCCCGCCGGACATCGCCTGGGTGATGCGCGTCGACGGCCATACCGACAGGCGGCCGATTCAATCGCCGCAGTTTCCCTCGAACTGGGCGCTGTCGACCTCGCGGGCGATTGCCGTCGTGCAGTATCTCGCGGCAAAGGGCGTGCCGCCGGGACGCCTCGCCGCAGCGGGGTTCGGCGAGTTCCAGCCGGTGGATGCGGGCGAGGGCGAAGAGGCGTTCCGAAGGAACCGCAGGATTGAATTGAAGCTGACGGAGCGGTGAAGGGGGGAAGGATGCTCCAGCAACTAAAAACTCGAAGCAAGTAAATGCGCGCCCGATCTGAGGCAAGATTTTGCGTGGGCTCCAAAAGCGGCTCGAAGTCGAGCATCTGGAAAGTATGGGTTCAAGGTGACGAGGCTTACATCGCAAGTAGGATGTTTGGGAGCGAACTGAAAATATCACTTCACTCGTCCGGACTATGTCAGTGGTCAATGACTGACTCGTGGATGACTCGAACAGGAGTCACCAAAAATTCTGATCGACATATCGTTCGATGGAGGGTTCCTGAGCAAGCTGACCTAAAGGCGAACCTGATCTTCCGGGTGCAGATACCGATTTCAGAGCTAAGACAAATTGACCCGCCGCTCGGCGGAAAAAGGGTATTTTGGATTTCTGGCGCGCCCGAAGGATCAACTATCCAATTTGCATTCTACATCACACCCCGCTGTGATGACGACCCCGCCCTGTATTCCGAACTTCCGCATCGACACCTTTTTTCGGTGAGGTTCCGAGGTGGCAGTTGGCTTGTTGCGCTTGTTGACGTGATAGCATTGTCTGCTTCGGACTTGCTGGCAGCAAAGAGTGCGATTCGTAATCAGGTAAATGACAAAGACTTGATCCTCAACTCGAGTCACAGAGCGTGTGCCTTTATGCAACCGAGTGAAGATTCGCCTGCTGGGCTTCTTGAACTGTGTTTCGATTAGCGCCCTGACTTAAGGCGACCAATCTCGAACGTGCGGGAGGCTTCTTCCCTCATCCACACCATCTTTGCCGCCGCCGCCTCGATCTCAGCGGCGGGGCGATGGTGTTGCGGCGGGGTTTTGACAGCGCGCGCCGCCCAGGTGTATGAATTTCCAACTTTCCAATTGTGTTACAAGGAAGCCGCCAATGGCCGTCGTCAGGATGAAGGACAAGGGGCAGGTGACGATCCCCGCCGCCATCCGCAATCAGATCGCGGCGCAGACCGGCGATGTCTTCGAGGCGGATGTGCTTGACGGCAATATCATCCTCAGGCCGCAGGACATCGTCTCGCGCCGCGCGCCGAAAAAGATCTCGCGCAAGGGCGCTGATATCACGCGCTGGATCGGCGCGGGCAAGGGCCTGTTCAAAACGCCTGAGGAAGCGGACGCCTTCATCCACGCTGAACGCGCACGATGGGATTGAGAGCGGCGTTCCGCGGCAAGCGCGTCTATTTTGACGCCAATATTTTCATCTATCTGATCGAGGGTTTTGCGGCGCTCGAACGGCAGCTTCTGGCCATCCGCGACAGCATCGCGGCGGGCGAAGCTGAAATCGTCACCAGCGAGCTGACGCTCTCAGAAGTTCTCGTTGCGCCCTTCCGCAAGGGCGACGCGGCGCTGGCCGCTGTCTACCGCGAATTCCTGGAAGACAGCGGCGCGTTTGTGCTCCGCCCGGCGGCGCGCGAAACCTGGGTGCGCGCCAGCCTCTACCGCGCGCAATCCCGGCTCAAGACTCCAGACGCACTGCACATCGCAACCGCCGTAGAAGCAGAGTGCAGCCTGTTCCTGACGCATGACAAGCCGCTGCAGTCGCTGAAGGGATTGAGAATTGCGCAGATCGCGGAGCTTTGAAAGCGTTTTCACCGTCATTGCGAGGAGCCCCGAAGGCGCGGCGCGTGGAAGCCTTACTCGACAGCCGTTGAAATCAGGCACTGAACCGCCCCGGGTTTGCCGGAGGCTCCAACTCTTGAGTAGATGGAGCCATGATGAACAAGACGACGAACAAGTTTTCGCCCGAGGTGAGGACCAGAGCGGTGCGGATGGTGCTGGACC
>JANLTL010000107.1:0-11022 GCA_031362905.1 Burkholderiales bacterium
CAAACCTGCTGCCTACTCTGTTGAAGACTTCAATTTCGTGCTGCCGCCGGAGTTGATTGCGCAGTTTCCCGCCTCGCAACGTGGCGCGAGCCGGCTGTTGGTGCCGGGTGTCGATGGCATGCGCGATCTGGCGTTTGGCGATCTGGTGTCGCGGCTCAAGCGCGACGATCTGCTGGTGTTCAACGAGACGCGCGTGGTCAACGCGCGCCTGTTTGGCGAGAAGGCGAGTGGTGGCAAGATCGAGCTGTTGATCGAGCGGGTGCTGAGTGAGAAGACAGCGCTGGCGCACATTCGCGCGAGCAAATCCCCCAAGCCCGGTTCGGAGATTCTTGTCGCAGGCGCCACGGCGACGGTGCGTGAGCGGCGTGACGCGCTGTACCTGCTCGAGTTTGCCGACGAGGCGGTGTTTGCGTTGATGGAACGCGCCGGCGCCTTGCCCCTGCCGCCGTATATCGATCATGCGGCGACTGCGATGGACGAAGACCGCTATCAGACTGTCTACGCAAAGACGCCCGGTGCCGTGGCGGCACCGACTGCGGGCCTGCATTTCGATCAGCCCTTGCTCGATTCGCTGGCGGGGCGAGGGGTGGCGACGGCCTTCCTCACACTGCACGTCGGCGCCGGCACCTTCCAGCCGGTGCGCGTCGACAACATTACCGCGCACGTGATGCACAGCGAGTGGTACGAGATCGAGCCAGCGGTAGCGGAGCGCATCGCACGGGCGCGCGCGGCAGGCGGACGCGTGATCGCGGTGGGCACGACTTCGCTGCGTGCATTGGAGAGTGCAGCCCTGGCGGCAGCCCCCGGCGAAATCGTGGCTGCCGGCGCGCGCGACACTGCGATCTTTATCACCCCCGGCTTCGACTTCAAGGCAGTTGACGCGCTGATTACCAACTTCCATTTGCCCAAGTCGACCCTGATGATGCTGGTGTCGGCGTTTGCGGGTTACGACCTGATCCGCAGCGCCTATGCGCATGCAATTGGGCAGCGTTATCGCTTTTTCAGCTATGGTGATGCCATGTTTCTGACGCGCGCTGCCTGACGCATCGACCTGGTCAGGCAGCGGCTAGGCTATCGAGCCAGATGCCGAGGCCCTGCGCATTGAGCTCGTGATCGATGACGAAGACCTCGAGCGTTTCGTCGTCAGTGAGTTTCCAGCCATGGCGGTCGCGCTCGCCGAGGATGATTTCTGCCATGCCGTCCATCAGACGCGCCTGCCGTTCGCCGCCCTTGACGCCGGTGGCGCCAACCTTGCCCGCCATGGCGGTGTGCGCATCGATCAGGCGGTGCAGGTCGGCGATGATGCGCGGCACGTCTCGGATCTGCGCGTAGTGCGTGAGATAGATCGCTTCGGGGTTCAAGCTGGAGATGAGATCAAGCGAGCGATGCAGCGCTTCAGGCTCAAATTGGGAAGGGCTGGAGGTCGGGAAGGAGTAACGCTTGCCATTGGTTTCGACCTCGGTGTAGGCGAGGCCGCAGGTGTCACCGACGAACACGTGGCCGCTGCGCGAGTCGTGAATCGCCACCTGATGCCTGGCGTGGCCAGGTGTGTCGTAAAACGTGAAGCGGCGGCCGTGCAGGTCGAGCGCGAATTGGTGCGGGGTCTCGACGATGCGTTCTTTGGCAATCGGGATGATTTCGCCGTAGTTGCGCTCGGCCACCTCTTTCCCATAGACCTCGACCGTCGCAGCCCACAGCTTGGAGGGATCGGCCATGTGGCGTGCGCCGCGCGGATGCACCACCAGCTTTGCATTCGGCATCAGGCGCATCAACTGGCTGGCACCGCCGGCGTGGTCGAGGTGGATGTGGGTGAGGAAGATGTAATCCACGTCCACGGGCCGCAAACCCTTGGTGGACAAGGCTTCCAGGACTAGAGGCACGGATGCGTTGATGCCGGTATCAACGATGACGGCATGGCCGTCCTCGATGATGAAATGAATCGCGTCGAGGCGCCTGCGGAAAAATCCGGAGTCAAGCGCGCTGATGCCGTGCTCGTAGTCGATCAGGTCGATGGTCATGAAGGAGGAAATGATTCGGGACAGCTGCAATTTTCGCCGATAATTTTGCGCACACCATGAGCGATCAGATCGGACTGTTCGGCGCACCGGGCGATGCGCCAGAAACCCTGCCCACCAAGGGTTTGCGCGGTGTCGGGCCGGCTGCGCAAGACGATGCGACGCGGGAACTCGCCGCACGACTGGGTCAGGCGCCTGCGCCGATTCACCTCGGCACCTCATCCTGGTCCTTTCCCGGCTGGGCCGGCATCGTTTACGACAAACCCGCTGGCGAAAGCACACTTTCAAAGAAGGGCCTCACTGCCTACTCGGCACATCCGCTGTTGCGCACCGTGAGTATCGACCGTTCGTTCTACGCGCCGCTGGCACGGGCCGAATACGAAACCTATGCGGCGCAGGTGCCTGAATACTTTCGCTTCATGGTCAAGGCGCCTGCGTTCATCACCGACGAGTTGCGCCGCGACGAGGGCGGGCGCGGAGTCGAGTTGAACCCGCGTTTTCTTGACGTACAAGGCGCGTTCGATGAATTTGTCAAGCCAGCTGTCGCTGGTCTGGGTGTCAACGCGGGGCCGCTGGTGTTCCAGTTCTCCCCCTTGTCGCGCCGCACTCTGGCCGACGTGCCAGCGTTTTGCGCGCGCCTGCATGCATTTTTCTGGGCGTTGGCCAAGCAATGTGCGGGGTTCAGTCACGCCCCCCTGTTCGCCGTCGAAGTGCGCAATGCCGAGTTGCTTACGCAGGAATTCGCGCATGCGCTCAAGGATACCGGTACGCGCTATTGCCTCGGCGTGCACGCGCGCATGCCGCTGCCCGAAGAGCAGTTGCCCTTGCTGCGCGCCCTCTGGCCCGGGCCGCTGGTGGCGCGCTGGAACCTGCACGCGGGCTTCCGGTACGAGGACGCCAAGGCGCAGTACGCGCCGTTCAACCGCCTCGTTGACGAAGACCCGGCCTCGCGCGCGACGCTGGCGAAGGTGGCCGCTGCAACCGCGCTCGCGGGCCAACCGGTTTACATCAGCGCCAACAACAAGGCTGAGGGCAGCGCACCGCTGACGATCTACAAGCTCGCGCAGGCGATTGTGGACATTCTGTCGAAAAAAGTGGCGGCATAGGGCGCCCTACAACCCGCTCCAGGAGCGGGTTTACCAGCATCATCCCCTGCAATGCGCTCCTGGAGCCATTCTTCAGAGAAGCAGTATTGCGAAATCAAGCGCCTCGGCTATTTTTTCAACCGCTCCGCGTACTTCTTGCGAAATTTCGAGACCTTGGGCGCGACCACAAACAGGCAGTATTGCTGGTTCGGGTTGCGCGCGAAATATTCCTGGTGGTATTGCTCGGCGATGTAGAAGGTTGAGGCCGCCGTCACTTCGGTGACGATCGCGTCGCGGTACAGGCCTTCGCTGGTGACTTCGACAATGATCTCTTGCGCGGTGATCTTTTGCGCGTCGGAGTGATAAAAAATTGCCGAGCGGTATTGTGTGCCGGCGTCATTGCCCTGTCGATTGAGCGTGGTCGGGTCATGAATGGTGAAGAACACACGCAGGATATCGGCGAAGCTGACCTCGGCAGGGTCGAACGAAACACGGATTACTTCGGCGTGGCCGCTGCGTCCGGTGCAGATGTCGTCGTAAGTGGGATTAAGCGTCTTGCCGCCCATGTAGCCCGACTCGACGGTGTGCACGCCCTTGAGATCGTCGAACACCGCTTCGACGCACCAGAAGCAGCCGCCGGCCAGCGTGGCGGTTTCAAGAGCAGCAGTCATGTCAATTTCCTCTAGCGAGCCATAGGTGCAACATCATACGATGCTGCAGCACACGCAGATGTGGATATGCGTATCTGTGCTTACGTGCCAGCACGGCGGCCGAAGATCTGCGGCAGGGCGATGTCCATCACCTCACGCGTCAGCGGCTTGACGATATAGCCGGTGGCGCCGAGCATCAGCGCGCGCGCGAGGTCGGCGCGCTCGCCATGTGCGGCGATCAACACTACGCGCATGCTTTTCATTGCCACATTGGCACGAATCGCTTCGAGAGCGCGAAAGCCATCGATGCCTGGCAGATCGGCATCAAGGAACAACACGTGCGCACGTGTGCTCGAGCGCAGCATCGCGAGCAGCGCTTCGCGCGAGTCAACCGGCTCCGGCGCGCCGCCGGCGAGTTTGATCAGCAAGGTGAGCAGCTTGGCCTGCCCGGCATCGTGGGTAGCTATGCAGGTACGCGCATCCGCCGGCAATCCCTGTGCGGCATCCGGGTAGATGAAGAAGCCGGCGCCTTCGACTGATTTGTAGGAAGTGACCGATTCAATCACGGCCAGGCGCGCGGTGCGCGCGAGCTTCTTCTCGGTGGCCGCATTGGCAGCCGGGTTGATGCTGCGCGAGACATCGGCGGTGATCGAGTCGATCATGGCACCGGTGTCCTGAGTAATGCTATGCGCGCCCGGCGCTGGCAATGCCATATGCGGCGACATTTCGGTGGTGAGACTGAACGCAGCCTCTTCAGCCGCCAGCTTGTCCTTGGGGGCGATGAAGCCTTGGCGCAGCAACTCGAGCGTCCAGAGTGCGAGGTCTTCGCTGTCTAAATGGGGAAACTCGGTGAGCAAGGCAACGCTGTCGCGCTTGCCGTTGAAAAGGCCGAGCAGGCGGCGAAAGCCCGCCGACATCGGTACGCTCTCGTCGGACATCGCTGCGCCGCCTTTGCGGGTGCGGCTAAACACGGTAGGGGCAGACATCAGGTTCGCTCCAAGATTACGTTAGTTCCATACGCACATGATTGATGAAACCTGCGCGCTGGGAGAGGCGCTCGATCCAGCGCATCAGATGGGAATGTTCGCCACGTGCCATCGGCAGGGCCAGCCAGCGTTGCACGAAACAGCCGACCGGAATATCGCCCATCGTAAACGTGTCACCGGCAAGGTAGGGGCGCGCGGCCAGTTGCGTGTCGAGAATCTGCATCACGTCTTCCATCTGGAGGCGCAACTTATCGAGTGCGGCAGCGTCGCGCTTCTCGGGTGGCGTGCGGATCAGGCCCCAGAACAAGGGTGTCATCACCGGGTGCATGGTGGTGGTCGCCCAGTCCATCCAGCGGTCGGCATCGGCGCGTACCTGCACGTCGGCGGGCCAGAGTGTATTTGCCGACGGCGTGCCGGTTCCCGGCGAAACGCCGCTTCCCTGCGACGCACTGTTTCCAGGCCCCGCATGTCTGGCCGCGAGGTAGCGCACAATGGCGTTCGATTCCCACAGTACGAATCCATCATCGTCGATCACCGGTATGCGGCCATTCGGGTTCATGGCGCGATACCAGTCTTCATTGTTGCCGCCAAAATGAAGCCCGGCATCGATGCGCTGGTGCGGCAGGTCCAGTTCGGCCACGGCCCACATCACTTTTTGCACGTTGATGGAGGTGATGCGTCCCCATATTTTTAGCATGGTACTTCTCCGTTTCGGTCAGCCGCGAATGGTAATGCATGTGTGCGGCATGCAGCCGTGGGTGGTATTTCGCCCTAGAATGCCGGTCAGAAACCGGTACGCCGCACCGCACCGCGTCGCCCTGCAAGAGGAGAAACGATGTCCGCACTGACCCCAGACCTGGCAGCGCAACACGCTGCGCTCGCTCCTCTTGATTCGCGTTATGTCGATGCCACCGCCCTGCCGTGGCGCGCAACGCGCTGGCCGACCATCAAGGCCAAGGTGTTGATGGAAGACCAGGAGCGCGGCCTGGTTACCATGCTCATGTATTGGGAGGCGGGTACCGAGTTTCCGCTGCACGAACATGTCGATATCGAACAGACCTATGTGCTCGAAGGCTCGTTCGAGGATTCTCAAGGCGTGTGCCGTGCCGGCCAGTTCGTCTGGCGCCCATCCGGCAGCCGTCACACCGCGCGCTCGGTGGACGGTTGCTTGATGCTGGCCATTTTTCTCAAGCCGAATCAATTTTTTGAGCAAGCAGAAGTCGAGCATTGATCGTCAAATGCAACGAACGCTACCCGTTCCACCAGCGCAACGCCGCGCGAGGCCTGCATGCACTTCGTGAAGCGCCCGGCGCCGTCTGATTTTCAGGAATCGAAGGAAGTGAGCCACCATGCCGATCTTTGACCAGCCATTTGACCCAGCCACCGACGCTGCCCTCGTGACGGGCGCGGGCAATGGCATTGGCCGCGCGATTGCGCAAGCGCTCGTTGCCGAGGGTGTTCGCACCGTGTTTGCCGACATCAAGGCGGACACGGTAGAGGCAGCGATGGAGTCATCCGCCAATCCGAAGCTTGCCACCCGCTGGGTGGGCGATCTGGCCGAGCGCAGCGCGTGCGAACAACTGTTTCACCATGCCCGCGCCGCGCTTGGCACCATCACGCACTTTGTCCACAGTGCGGCGCCGCCGCGCCGCGAGGCGGACCATGCGCTTGCGGTGAGCGACGAGACCTGGATACGCATGCGCGCGGTCAACGTCGATGCAGGCTTTTTTCTCGGACGCGAAATCTCCAAGGCGCTAATTGAAGCCAAGGTACCCGGCAGCCTGCTTTATCTCACCTCATTGCACGCCGAAACGCCGCGCAATCTGCCGCACTACAGCAGCTCGAAGGCGGCGCTGGCGATGCTGGTCAAGGAGTTGGCCAAGACGCTGGGGCGCTACCAGATTCGCGTCAATGCGCTGGTGCCGGGCGCCATCGCCGCTGGTGGTTTTGTGGCTGATCCTGGACTCGCACGCCATATTCCCCTCGGGCGCCTTGGCAAAAGTGCTGATCTGGCGCCTTTGGCACTGGCGGTGTTGTCGAACAAGATTTCGGGCTACGTGACCGGCGCCGCGATCGTGATCGATGGCGGCATTTCACTCACCAACTGGTTTGATCCGCCCGCGCTCGATCCCTGAGTCACAAATGTTCCCTGGCTGACCCCTGCGGGTGCCATGGGAGCGCACCATCGCAGTAACGAAAGAGCACCGCGCGCGTTGTCTATGCGCTTCCAATGTCGATGTAGACCCCGGCAGAGCCGGGCACCCTGAAAGTCATCGAATCATGTTCACCACCCGCCCCGAGATTGTCGGCACCTTCGGCGTTGCTTCCTCGACGCACTGGCTTGCGTCACAAACGGCGATGGGCGTGCTCGAACGCGGCGGCAATGCTTTTGATGCAGCCGCCGCCGGCGCATTCGTATTGCAGGTGGTCGAGCCGCATCTCAATGGTCCGGGCGGTGAAGTCCCGATCCTCTATTGGAGCGAACGCGAGCAGCGCTTGTCTGCAATGAACGGTCAGGGCTTTGCGCCGGGCGATGCCAGTCCTGCCGCGTTTCGGCGGATGGGGTTTGAGCAGGTGCCGGGGATTGGCCCGCTTGCGGCGACGGTGCCGGGCGCAGTGCCGGCCTGGCTCACCTTGCTCAAGGAGCATGGCACCTGGTCACTTGCCGACGTGCTGGCGCCAGCGATCGGCTATGCGCGTGATGGCTTTCCGCTGGTGGCGCGCGCGGTGCAGGCGATTCTTGCCGTGCGTGAATTGTTTTTGACGCATTGGCACACGTCGGCCGAGGTGTGGCTGCCTGGTGGCAAGGTGCCTCAGCCTGGCGCGCTGTTTCGTCAGCCCGCCATGGCCGCCATGTACACGCAGCTTGTGGCAGCGGCGGAGAAAGAGGGCAGCGGGCGTGTTGGTGTGATTGACGCGGCGATTCGCACGTGGCAAGAGGGGTTCGTTGCACGCGAGATTGATCAGTTCTGCCGTACTCAGGAGGTTCGCGACAGTAGTGGCGAGGCACATCGCGGAATGTTGCGCCATGAAGACATGGCGGCATGGCGGGTCACGGAGAGCGCTCCCCTTACGATGGAATTTGGCCGCTACACGATGGCCAAGTGCGGCTTTTGGAGTCAGGGGCCGGTGCTGTTGCAGCAAATTGGCATGTTGCGCCATGCCGGGCTGGAGAACCATGCGCCCGGTACTGCGGGATTTGTACACCGGGTCACCGAAGCAGCAAAGCTCGCGCTTGCCGACCGCATGGCTTGGTACGGCGTGGCGCCTGGTGCGCGCGCGGATTTGGCGCAACTGCAGCGCACACTATTGTCGGACGCCTATTTGCGTGAACGCTGGGCGCAGGTTGATCTGCAAAGCGCGTCTGCAAGCTTGCAGCCCGGACATCCGTCGGGTCAGGCACCGCGACTCCCCGATATGACCGTGGGTGGGCGCAGCTTGCGCACTGCTGATACGCGCTTTGGCATTGGCGAGCCAACCTTTGCCAACTTGCCTCCGGTGTCCGAGTGGGCAGACCGCGAAATCTTTGTCGGTGACACCTGCCATATCGATGTGATCGATCGACACGGCAACATGGTCGCGGCGACGCCTTCGGGCGGCTGGCTGTCATCGAGCCCGGTAATTCCGGCACTGGGTTTTGCGCTCACCACGCGCCTGCAAACCACCTGGCTCGACGAGGGCCTGCCCAATACACTGACGCCACATGTCGCGCCCTGCATTACGCTCTCCCCTTCGCTGGCGTTGCGCGATGGCCTGCCCTATCTTGCGTTTGGCACCCCAGGTGGTGATCAGCAAGATCAGTGGCAGGCCGGTTTCTTTTTTCGCCACGCGCTCCACGGGTTCAATTTGCAGGAGGCGATTGATGCACCGTCGTGGCATGTGAAGCACTTTCCGGGCTCGTTCTGGCCGCGGCAGACGACGCTAAACACCTTGACGCTGGAATCTCGTTTCGATGCCGAGACGATTGCTCAATTACGCGCGCTTGGTCACACGATGGTGGTGGGCGAGCCTTGGTCAGAGAGTCGCCTCTCGGCGTGTAGCCGCGCGCACGACGCGCAGGGACGATTGGTGTTGCGCGCTGCGGCCAATGCGCGCGGCATGCAGGGATATGCGGTGGGACGATGACTGCGGTGGGCCAGGGGGCGCAGCAGTGCGGTGCGCGAGGAAATGGCGGACGGTGGTGGAAATGCGGGGAAGGGGGCGGTTGTCTGTCGTGCGCAAGCGGGCGAACGTGCGAAAGTGCCGGCGCAAGGTGTTGGGGACGCGTGTGTGAACGTTTCGGCGTATGTGCTGGATGTCCTGCGAAATGGCTCCGGCTTGCAGGCGCCGACTTTCACTGATCGCCGTTTTTGCGCTTCAATGCATTCTGGTTCATTTTTTGAAACGTCTCTTCGGTCGCAGTTTCCGGCCGCTTTTCGAATTGATTTTTTCCGGATGGTCGATTGCTCGTAGCGTGCTGCGAGCTTGTTCAATTAAGGATCACGTCATGCTCATGTCATTTGCCCGTCGTTTAACAGCGTTGCGCTTGCCCGCATTCGTATTACCGCTTGCCATTGCGGCTGCGACCGCCGCAGTCGTTGGGGCACCGGCAGCGCTTGCCGCATATCCTGAAAAGGCCATTACCCTCATCGTGCCGTGGGCGCCGGGCGGTTCGACCGATATCATCGCGCGCGCCATCGCCGAGCAACTGACCAAGTCTCTTGGCCAGCCCGTGCTGGTGGAAAACCGTGCCGGTGCGGCTGGCAATATTGGCTCCAACCTCGTTGCCAAGGCCAAGCCAGACGGGTACACCCTGTTGGTTGGCTCGATGAGCACCCATGCGATGAATCCCGCGTTGATTCCCAATATGCCGTTCAAGGGCGTCGAGGATTTCACGCCGGTTGCACTGGTCGCCAATGTGATCAATACCATGGTGATCAACGCCGCCGTTCCCGCTATCAGTGTGCGCGAGTTAATCGCTTACGCAAAGGCAAATCCTGGCAAGCTCGCCTACGCCTCGGCAGGCGGTGGCTCGACCAATCACTTGAGTGCAGAGTTGTTCATGAAAGCTGCTGGGATCAACATGCTGCACGTCCCCTACAAGGGCGGCGCCCCCGCCGTGCTGGACACGGTAGGCAATCAAACGCAGGTGCTCTTTTCGGCTGGCACCCAAACGCTTCCGCACGTGCGCTCCGGCAAGCTGCGCCTGCTCGCTGTGACCGAGCCAAAGCGTGCGGCACTACTGCCCGATGTGCCTACGCTCATGGAAACCCTGCCGGGAGTGGAAATGAGTGTCTGGTATGCCGCCTTTGGCCCCGCGGGGCTGCCGGCGGAACTGGTGACGCGCCTCAATAGCGAGATCAACCGGGCGATGGCCGTGCCTGAAGTACGCATGCGGATGGAGGCCATTGGCGTCGAGGTCGTGCGCGCTGGTCCAGAGCACTTGGCCGCGGCCCTGAGAAATGATAGTGAGCGCTACGCTCGCATCATTAAAGAGCTAGGCATAAAGCTCGATTGATACCCCAAGGGAGCGCCTGACATGAGACGTCGGATGGCTTCTCGCCTCTGACGCCTCAAAGTGTTGAAATGACCTTTTGACCGGAAGCGGGCCACTTTTGGGGAAGCGCTGCAAATGCGCCATCGGGGAGTCTCAGGGGAATTTCCGCATCAGGAGCCATACGTATCGGGCTGGAAACATTTCTGCAGGCGCCACGTTCCTTCTTGTAACTGTCGCAAAATCGCGCCAGATTGTCTTAACTCCCTGATTTTCCACAAGCGCGATGCGCAAGATGGTCATCATCGCGCCAACTGACGAGTGTTTGAAGGCAGGAGCGTTTTGTACAGGATCGATGTTTCTAAAGATATTTGCAGCAAAGTGTTGACAGCCCCCCCAAATCACTTCATAATCGCGCCTCTCTGCTGCTGAACATTCAAACGCAACAACGCAAGACAAAATGTTCGGGTCATACCACAGCACGTTCTTTAAAAATTAACAGCCGATAAGTGTGGGCGCTTGATTGCGAGTCTAGGTGAAATTCGGGTTAAACCGAAGTTTGCCGAAAGCTACAAGCATCAAATGCTCACACTTGAAATATTAGGTAAGTTGTAAAAGATTTACCTGTCAGTATTTTGAGTTGGGCGACGCAGATAATTTCTGCAAAACAGCGATTAAACTGAAGAGTTTGATCCTGGCTCAGATTGAACGCTGGCGGCATGCCTTACACATGCAAGTCGAACGGCAGCGCGGGAGCAATCCTGGCGGCGAGTGGCGAACGGGTGAGTAATATATCGGAACGTGCCCAGTAGC
>JANLTL010000131.1:0-3274 GCA_031362905.1 Burkholderiales bacterium
CCTACTGCCGAAGCAATTGCAGAACCGTCCGCGAATGTGCGGCAAGTAACGCTATCTATACGCAAAACCGAAGCGACTAATTCTAAGGGTTGCAAAATAGTTACGGTCGTAGAAACGGTGCAATTGTTATTATCAGAAACGATAACCGTAAATGTTCCCGCAGGGAAATTCATGGGTGCTACGCCAATATAAATATTATTATTCCATAAATACGTGTAAGGTGGTGTGCCGTCTAATGGCGAAACGAGTGCCTTGCCATCGTTGCCACTAAAACAACTTACGCTATCCGTCATGGCGGCGGTTGCCGAAAGTTGTGTTGCCGAAAGCACGGTATTGGAACGCTTGTCCGCCCCGAGCATGGCTTCTTTCATCACTTCCGAAAGCGAAGGATGGGCATGGCAAGTACGCGCCACGTCCTCGCTTGAAGCCATGAATTCCATCGCCAGCACGGCTTCGGCGATCTGCTCGGAGGCATGCGCGTGCAGCACATGCACGCCAAGGATGCGGTCAGTCCGTGCGTCTGCCAGTACTTTGACGAAGCCCTGCGGCTCGCCTTGCGAGAGCGCGCGGCCGTTGGCCGAGAACGGGAAGCTGCCAACCTTGTATTGCACGCCATCGGCTTTCAACTGCTGCTCGGTCTTGCCGACCCAGGCAATTTCGGGCGAGGTGTAGATCACCCAGGGAATCGCATCGTAGTTGACGTGGCCGGCTTGGCCCGCGATGAGTTCGGCTGCCATCACGCCTTCCTCTTCGCCCTTGTGCGCAAGCATCGGGCCGCGCACCACGTCGCCTACGGCAAAGATGTTGGGCGCGCTGGTGCGGCAATGGCCATCGACCGGGATGAAGCCACGCTCGTCCGCCTTGAGTCCGACACTGTCGAGGCCAAGATTGTCAGTGTTGGGGATACGGCCAATCGAGACAACCAGTTTGTCGCATTCGAGACGCTGCGCCTTGCCCTCTGCGTCGGTGTAAAACACGGTGACGCCATTCCTGGCTTGGACGATATCGCCGATCTTGACGCTCAAGTGGATTTTGAGGTGTTGTTCCTTGGTGAAAATCTTCCAGGCTTCCTTGGCGACTGCTTCATCGCAAGCACCAAGAAAAGCTGGCAACGCTTCGAGCACGGTGACATCGGCACCGAGCCTGCGCCACACCGAGCCGAGTTCCAGGCCGATCACGCCAGCACCAATCACACCGAGTTTTTTCGGTACCGCGGAGAGCGACAACGCCCCTTCGTTGTCGCAAATGATCTTGTTGTCCACCGGCACATTGGCCAGATGGCGCGCCTTGGAGCCGGTGGCGATGATGACGTGCTTGGCGGTGATGCTATCCGCAATACTCCCAACGGCATCGCCGCTCACATCGATCCGGTAGCCGCCATCTGCCTTGCCGGCCAGCTTGCCGTGGCCCTTGAGCCAAGTGACTTTGTTTTTGCGGAACAGGAACTCGATGCCCTTGGTGTTTTTGGTAACGATGCTTTCCTTGCGCGCAATCATTTTGGCAACATCAAATTCGACCTTGCCGACAGTAATACCGTGATCTGCGAATTTCTCTGTCACTTTTTCGTAATTTTCGGATGACTCCAGAAGCGCCTTGGACGGAATACAGCCGACGTTGAGGCAGGTGCCGCCAAGCGTAGGCTCGCCCTTCGGCGTCTTCCATTGCTCGATACAGGCGACCGCATAGCCCAATTGCGCCGCGCGAATCGCCGCCACATAGCCCGCGGGGCCCCCGCCGATCACGGCGACGTCAAATTGTTTGCTCATGCCAGGGCCCTCTTACAGTTCGAGCAGAATGCGCGATGGATCTTCCAGCGCTTCCTTGATTGCGACCAGCGAGAGCACTGCTTCACGCCCGTCGATGATGCGATGGTCATAGCTCATCGCCAGGTAATTGATCGGGCGGATGACGATCTGGCCGTTTTCGACAACTGCACGCTCCTTGGTGGCGTGCACCCCGAGGATGGCCGACTGCGGCGGGTTGATGATCGGGGTGGACAGCATCGACCCAAAGGTGCCGCCGTTGGAGATGGAAAAGGTGCCGCCGGTGAGATCTTCGAGGCCAAGCTTGCCCTCGCCCGCCTTCTTGCCGAAGGCTGCGATCTCCTTTTCAATCGTCGCGAAACTCTTTTGATCGGCATCACGCAGGATCGGCACCACCAGACCACGTGGGCTGCCCACCGCAATACCGATGTCGAAATAGCCGTGATAAACGATGTCATTGCCATCGATCGATGCATTGATGAGCGGATACTTCTTGAGTGCATAGACGGCGGCCTTGACGAAAAAGGACATGAAGCCGAGCTTGATGCCGTGTTCCTTCTCAAAGCGCTCCTGGTATTTCTTGCGCAGGTCCATCACCGGCTGCATGTTGACTTCATTGAACGTGGTGAGGATGGCGTTGGTGGCCTGCGATTGCAGCAAGCGCTCGGCCACACGCTGGCGCAGGCGCGACATCGGCACGCGTTGCTCGGGACGCTCGCCGAGCACGCGGTTCATGTCGATGGGCGCGTTGACCACCGGCAACGGTGCGGCAGCAGCGGCGGCGGGTACGGCGGTGCGTGGCGGGGCTGCACCGGCAGCCGGCGCTGCTGCGCCTCCTGCGACGGCGCCAATCACGTCGCCTTTGGTGATACGTCCATCCTTTCCGGTGCCCGCTACGCTGGAGGGATTGATGCCTTGTTCAGTCATCATCTTGGCTGCGGCAGGCATCGCCATCGTAGGCGAGGCACTGCCAGAAGAACCGCTCCCACCAAGGCTTGCAGAGCCAATGGCCGCAGGAGCCGCCCCAGCAGCGGGTTTGCTGGCCGCCAATCCCATAGCCGCCCCGGCCGATGCGGTTGCTGCGGTATCGATTCTTGCAATCAATTCACCGGCCACGACGGTGCTGCCGTCGCCCCTGATGATTTCGGTGAGCACGCCTGCGGATGGTGCGGGCAATTCGAGCACGACCTTGTCGGTCTCGACATCGATCAGGTTTTCGTCGCGCCCGACGGCTTCGCCGACTTTCTTGTGCCAGGTGAGCAGGGTCGCTTCGGCGACGGACTCGGATAGTTGCGGGACGACAACTTCAATGATGGCCATGATTCAACTCCGTTTCGTTGTTGAGTGATCCCTGCGGCGGCTTCCGCGACAGGGACAATAAAAAATTTCGTTGTTCGGTGGTCGGTTCGCCGGTGCAATGCCGGATTGGCGCCAGTGGCACCGGCGCGCGCGCAGCGCGCCGGTTCTCGCTAAGATGAATTGCCTTACTTGATCTGCACGAAGCCCTTGGT
>JANLTL010000167.1:0-8956 GCA_031362905.1 Burkholderiales bacterium
AGCGCGGCCTGGAGCCGCTCGGCGGCAGCAGCGAAAAGTTCGGCGAACACATCCGCAGCGAAATCGCGAAGTACGCGCGCATCGTGCGTGAAGCGAAAATGAAAATCGACTGAGCGCTGTCGGCGTCAAGCCGCAGCGCAAAATCGACTGAGCGCTGCCGGCGTCAAGCTGCAGCGCATGACGAGGAGACGCAAACATGTCGGACGTACCCGTATTCACCCCCGGTGGCTACCGCTACATCAAGGCGGTATTTCAATACTCCGGCGGCATCGCCGCCGAACCCGGTTTCGACATCGTGCGGGCACGTTTCGCCAAAGCACTGCCGATGGGCGCGGCCTACGCGGCCGTCGAAGCACATCTTGCGGCGGTGGCCCGCCCGATGACCGCGCTCGCCGCCTGCGAACTGCGCTCGCCGGCACCGTTCACCGATCAGGGCTTCATCGACTTCAACCGGGTTTACGTGAAGACCTTGCAACGCTGGGGCCTTTACCAGGACGGCACCGACCCGGTGAACCCGGTGGCGCGCACCAATGTTTGCCCGATGTATCACAAGCCTGCCGAACCGGTGATGCACGCGTTTTCCTACACCGTGCCGGCGGCGCCCGGTGCGCGCAAGAGCTTCATCCTGGCAGGCGGTGGCGACGCCCGTGGGGGGGCCGGGTCGTATGCCGAGCGCATCGTGCGCCTGGGCGACACCTCGCCCGAAGCCATGCGCGAGAAGGTGGAGTTCGTCGCCACTGAAATGGAGCGCCGGCTCGGCTTGCTCGGCCTCACCTGGGCTGACGCCACCAGCACCCAGCTCTACACGGTGCAGAACATCGGCCACCTGATCGGCGAAGTGCTGGCCGCGCGCGGTGCCGGCGAAGGCGGGCTGGCCTGGCACTACTGCCAGCCGCCGGTGATCGGGCTCGAATTCGAGATGGACGTGCGCGGGCCGGCGCGGGAAATCGTGCTTTGAGCCCCGCCCCCGCGCCGCAGGAGGCGCATGCAACACGCCGACTTGCAGCAAGTACTCGGCTCCCGGCAGCGCACGCATGACGTGATGCGCTAAAAGCGGCGCATCAGGTGAAGCCCAGTACCCGCTTGATGATCTCTGCCCATGGCGCGTCCATCGCCCGTGGCAGGGCGAGCGAAATTGCCGGGAAGGCGCACAGGATCACCAGCCGAATGATGTCGCTGGCGATGAAGGGCATCACACCCTTGTAGATGCGCACCAGCGAGATGTCGCGCTGGATCGAGTTGATCACGAAGACGTTGATGCCCACCGGCGGGCAGATCATGCCCAGCGTCACCGCCATCACGATGATGACGCCGAACCACACCGGGTCAAAACCGAGTTTCATCATCACCGGGAAAACGATCGGCACGGTGAGCAGGATCATCGCCAGTTCATCCATGATTGCCCCGAGGATGAAGTAGCCCACGAGTATCACCGCCAGTACGCCGTAGGCGCCGATCGGCAGTGCCGTCAGCGCTTCCACCGTCTTCTGGGTGAACTGGGTGATCGTGAGGAAGTAGCCGAACAGATAGGCGCCGATGGCAATCACCATGATCGAGGCCGTGGTACGCAGCGCTTCGACCAGGGCGCGCATGATTTCCGGTGGCGTCAGCCGGCCGCGCAGCACGCCGATCAGCAGCGCACCCATCGCGCCCATGCCGGCCGCCTCGGTGGCTGTGAACACGCCGGTGTACATGCCGCCCAGCACGAACAGAAACAGCACCAGTACGGCCCACAAGGGCTGCAGCGAGGTCCAGCGCTCCGGCCATGAATGCCGTGCGCCGCGCGGCATCATCTGCGGATGGCGCCAACCGATCAGTTGCACCGTGACTGCGTACATCGCCATCCCCAGCAAGCCGGGAATCACCCCGGCAAAGAACAGCTTGGTGATGTCGGTTTCGGTCAGGATGCCGTAGAGCAGGAAGATCACCGACGGCGGGATCATGATGCCGAGTGTGCCGCCAGCCGCAATCACGCCCGCAGCGTGTCCCGCATCGTAGCCGGCGCGGCGCATCTCCGGCAACGCCACGCTGCTCATGGTCGCGGCGGTGGCAACGGACGAGCCGTTGATGGCGGCGAAGCCGCCGCAGGCGGCAATCGAGGCCAGCGACAAGCCGCCACGCAGATGCCCGAACCACGCATTGCCGGCGGCATACAACTCACGGCTCATGCCGGCAGTGGCGCATAGCGTGCCCATGAGCACGAACATCGGGATCACTGAAAAGTTGTAGTCGGTCACGACCGAAAGCGGGGTGGTTGCCAGCAATTTGAGTGCCGGCGCCACGCCCGTCAGAATGCCGAAGCCGATCACGCCCGGTATCGCCATCGCCACGCCGATCGGCACGCGCAGCAACATCAGCACAAACATGAGAACGAAGCCCAACAGGGCTACCAGGTCACGATCCATCGACAGGTTCCGTCGCTTGCGGCGCGCGCGCCGGCAGGATCAGGCGCTTCAAGCGCACGCAACCCAAAAACAGTGCCGTCAGCATGCCCAGCCAGGCAAGCGCATGAAAGGGCGCAATGCGCAGGCGCAAATCCGAGGTCGCCTGGGAGGAGTTGGCGAGGTCCTGCCAGACGCGCGAACCGAGCATGAACACGATGCCGGCAATGAACAGCAGCAGCACCGCAGTAGCGGCAATGTCGATGCGGCGCTGGTTGGCCGGGGATACGTGTTCCCACAGCAGATCGACCACGATATGCTCGTTGCGCCAGGTGGCGCAGGCAATGCCCCAGAAAATGGCAATGCCCTGAATCAGCTTGGTGAAGTCGAACGCGTCCGGCACCTGCACGGAAAACAGGAAGCGCCCCGCCACACTCAGAAAAGTGAGCAGCGCAATCGCCAGCAGGAAAAACCCGGCGGTGCGCTCGACATTGCGGATGAAGGTTTCCATTGGCTTCAAAGACACAGGGCGATAGCGCCGTGCGGCGCTATCGCCCTGATCCGGTCAATCCGGTGGAATCGCTTACTGCAGGGAGTTGCGCGATTTCAATTCCGCCTTCAGGGTGTCGAGCAACTCGACCGCGTTGTAGCCGGCCTTGGTGGCACCGTCAGACCACGTTTTGTAGACCGGTTCGGTTGCCTTTTTCCAGGTGTTGAGCTGCTCCGGCGTGAGTCTGACGATGGTGTGGCCCGGGGTCTTCTCGAGCTTCTCGCGTCCGGAATCTTCCATGTCACCCCAGTCCTTGCCCAGCTTGGCCGCCCACTGGTTGGTGCAGTGGTCGTCCATGACCTTCTTCTGCCCCGGGGCAAGCTTGTCGTAGACCGCGCGGTTGAACACAAACGCAAACGTCGCCTGGTAGAGACGGAAGTCGGTATGGAATTTCACCGCCTTGTCGGCACCGAAGACGAGTACCGAATCCCACGGGAAGGTGACCGCATCGGCCACGCCCTTCTCGAGGGCATCACGCACTTCCGGGGCGGAGGTCTGCACTGCCGTACCCCCCAGCGACGCTGCCATGGCCGCCATGCTGCCGTTGGCCGGACGGATTTTCATGCCCTTGATCTGTGCCGGATCGGTAATCGCCTTCTTGGCGTGCAGGGCACCCTGGTGCAGGTGGGCGAGGCAGAACTTGACGTCCTTCATTTCCTTGTCCGCGTATTTGCGGTACCAGGCATCGAGTGCTGCCGAGCCGCCGCCGGGGTTGCTCATGAGAAACGGCAACTCGCCGGCCGCGAACACCGGGAAGCGACCGGCCTGGTAGCCCGGGTTGACCCAGGTGATGTCAGCGATGCCATCGCGCGCCATGTCGTAATGCTCGGGGGCTTTGCCCAGCTGCTGGGCCGGATACATGGTGATCTTGATGGATCCCTTGGAAGCGTCCTGAATCGATTTGATCCAGGGCTCGTAACCCACCTTGACCAAGGGGTGCTGTGGCGGTACCCAATGGGCAAACTTGAGCTCGACCGGTTTCTCCTGCGCATGGGCGAATGTTGTGCCGACGCAAAGCGTCAGGGCGGCAATCGATAAAGCAAAAGCATTTTTCATGCTGGTCTCCTGTGGATCGGTGGGTTCAGGGCTGCCGCAGGGCGAAGCGCGCGATCCTGCCCTACACTTGCAAGCTGACATGCGAGCCGGGGTTGGCACTTCCTGACAGTCATGCCGCGCCGTGTTCGTTGCGAACGATTCTACCCGCATTGCCTGATTCCACCTAGAGGGATGACCAGTGAAGATTGCGATCCTCGGCGGCGGCCACGGCGCCTACGCTGCAGCGGCTGACCTTTCCGAGCAAGGCCACACGGTCCGCTTCTGGCGGCGTGACGCCGCCGCCCTGTCCCCTGCCATCGCGGCCGGGTCGATCCACCTCAAGGACGTACGCGGAGCGCGCGACGTGCCGGTCGCTGCCATCACGAGCGACATCGGCGCAGCGGTGCGCGGTGCGGATCTGATTCTGTTACCCGGCCCGGCCACGGCGCAACTGGGCATCGCACAGGCGATGGCCCCGTACTGCGAGGATGGACAGGTGACCTTCCTGCCGCCGGGAACCTTTGGCAGCGTGGCGATGGCGCAGGCGCTGCGCGCCGCTGGCAATCGGGCCGAGGTCACGTTCGCCGAGACCGGCACGCTGCCGTACCTGACGCGCAAGCACGGCCCGCGTGAGGTGGCGATCACGATACGCGCCAAGCGCCTGCCGACCGGCGCCTTCCCGGCGCAACGCAGTGAGCACGCGCTCGCCGTGATCCGCCAGGCCTACCCGTCAATTGAACCGATTGAAGATGCGCTCTCGGGCGCCTTGATGAACGCCGGCCCGATCATCCACCCGCCGCTGATCCTGATGAACGCCGGGCCGCTTGAGCATTTCGACAAATGGGACATCCACAAGGAAGGCACGCAGCCGTCGATCCGGCGCATTCACGACGCGCTCGACGCCGAGCGCATCGCCGTGCGTGAAGCGCTCGGTTACCGGCCCTATCACTTCCCCCTGCGCGACCACTACACCACCGACCAATGGATGTACGGTGACGCGCATGACCGCCTGACCGAGTCGGGCGACTGGCGCGAGAAAATTGATTTGCAGACCCATCGCTACATGCGCGAAGACATTGTCTATGGCTTGGCCTTTCTGGTGTCGGTAGCCGAGTGGGCCGGCGTCAAGGCACCGGTGGCCACCGGCCTGCTGTCGATCGCCTCGGGAGTGATCGGCGAGGAGATTCGCACCACCAGCCCGCGCACGCTCCAGGCCATGGGTCTGACGCAGCTGTCGCGCACGCAAATGCGGGAGATGCTCAACCATGGTCTCTAACCTACCCGTCATCGCTGCTCTTGGCGCTGGCCGACGTTTTGCGCTGTGTCCGGCACGCGGGCTCCAACATTTTGCGAGCTGCCATGATTGACTCGACATTGCCCGTGATCGCTGCTCTTGGCGCCGGCCGCATGGGCCGCGGCATCGCCCACGCGTTCGCCTATGCCGGGCACGCGGTGCTGTTGATTGACTTGAAGCAGCGCGATGCCGCCGGGGTCGACAGGATTCGCACCGAAGCGTTCGCCGAAGTCGATGCAAGTCTCAAGACCCTTTCGTCACAGGGCGTGTTTGATGATGCCCTGCGACCGCAGATGTTGCAGCGCATACGCTTTGTGCCGCTCGACCAGGCGCCGGCTGCGCTGGCCGATGCCGACGTGTTGTTCGAAGGCGTGCCCGAGGTGCTTGAGGCCAAGCGCGAAGCGTTTGCCTTTGCCTGCCGCCATGTGCGCGCCGACGCGATCGTGGCGTCGACCACATCGACCATGCTGTCGACCGAATTGGCTGCACTGGTGACCCACCCCGAGCGTTTTCTCAACGCGCACTGGCTCAATCCGGCCTACCTGATCCCGCTGGTCGAAGTGTCGCCCCACCCCGGCACCGACGCGAAGGTGGTGCAGCGTCTCAACGCCATGCTCGAAGCCATCGGCAAAAAGCCGGTGGTGTGCGCTGCCGCGCCCGGCTACATCGTGCCGCGCTTCCAGGCGCTGTTCATGAACGAGGCGGCGCGCATGGTCGAGCAGGGGCTTGCCACGCCCGAAGACATTGACCGCGCGATACGTTACGGCTTCGGCTTTCGCTACGCGACCATGGGCGTGGTCGAATTCATCGATTACGGCGGTCTCGACATCCTGTTCTATGCCAGCCGCTACTTGAGCCAATCGCTCGGCGACGCGCGCTTTGCGGCGCCCGACATCGTCAACCGCTACATGCAGGAAGGGCGTATCGGCCTCAAGAGCGGACAAGGGTTCTTTGACTACCGCAATGCCGATACTGCGGCCTATCGCGAGGATGTGCTGACGCGCCAACTCGGCTTGCTCAAACACCTGAATCTGCTGCCGGCGCCGAATGCCGCACTTGCCCCGGAATAGGCATAAGAATGGCTCCAGGAGCCATTCTTCTCCCATCGATCATCCAGCGGCGTCTAGCGCGACGGGCGCGCACTCAGCGTTGGCGCCGCGTCGGTGACGGCGATCTGCCGATCAAAGCCTGGATCACTGGCATCGATCACGTGCAACAACAGCGAGCCCTCGACCGCTTCTTCTTCAGGCGCTCCTTCACCGGGCTCGGAGTGCCGACCGGCGCAGAGCGGGCGATGGCGCGGTACGCGCGACGCTGCGCCTGCGTGATCCCGGCTTAGCCGCGTCTCGGATGCGGCGCACGCTTGAGCAGCTTCAACAAGTCTGCACGAACGGTTTCGATATGGCGCGACAGCAACGCGCACGCCGGCTGGACTTTCTTTTTCTTGCACAGATCAACCAGTTCGGCATGCTCGCGCTCGGCACGCTTCATGGCTGCCGGTGACGACAATTGCACGCGGGTATAGCGGTCACTCTTTTGCAACAGGCCAGTCACGATGGAAGCAGTTTGCGGAAGCGCCGCACGCGCGTACAGCGCGGTGTGCAGCTCGGCATTGAGCTCGCCCCAGGCCGGCAAGTCCTTGGTGCGGATGGCCGTTGAGAATTTCAACTGGATCTGGTCGAGCAGCGCAAAGTCCTGCGCTGTGAGGGCCGGGATGGAATTGCGGAACAGCCGCGGTTCGAGCAGTGCGCGCAAGTCGAATACGTCGTTGATTTCGTCCGGGGACAGGGTGGTGACGATCGCACCCTTGTGCGGCACGATCTGTACCAGGCCCTCTGCCTCGAGCTGAAACAAGGCCTCGCGCACGGGGATGCGGCTGACTCCGTAGGCACCGGCCAGGGCATCCTGCCGCAACTGCGCCCCGGACGGATGTGACCCGTTCAGTATTTCCTGGCGAAGCCGTTCGGCGATGGCCGACGAGAGCGTGCGATGTTTGATGTCTTTGGTCATGTTGGTTCCGGTCGCGACGCAGTTTCACATGCGCATGTTGACAGGGATATTCCTATTGACATGGATATTTTATACAATATACAATTAAAAGAAAAGGAAATACCCGGCAGTGTCGGCAACACGCCGTACTGCACCTGACCTGCACTCCTCCACGAACCATCCCACCCAACCGGTGACCGCATGCCGCATCCCGATTCCGATTTACCGCACCACCCCAGCCCGCATCGACACTCCCCGGTTGCGGCGCAATGGATCGTGGGCCTGTCATCGGGCGTACTGTGGGTAGAGCGGCGCGCCATCATGGGCTTGATGTACCTGCTGGTGGCGCTGATCCTGCTCAACGTGGTGACGCGCTACAGCGGCGCTTCCCTCTACTGGGTGGACGAATCGGCGGTCTATTCGGTGGTGTGGCTGACCTTCATCGGCGCCTCCGCCATGACCCGGCTGCGCCTCGATTTCGCGGTGACCCTCCTGACCGATCACCTGTCGCCGCGCGCCGTGCGCATCGCCAAGGTGGCTGCCGGCTGCGGGGTGGTGGCGTTTGCCCTGCTGTTGGGCTGGATGTGCTGGCTCTGGCTCGACCCGGCCGGGCTCGCGCGCGCCGGATTCGATGCGAAGGCCTACGCCGCCCAATCGTTCAATTTCGTCTACACCGAACGCACCCAGACGTTGAACTGGCCGACCTGGGCGCTCTATCTCATCCTGCCGCTGTTCTCGGTGACGATGGTGATCCATGGCATCGCCAACGTGCTTGAGGATCTGGATCTGGCGCCACGAACCGTGTTCGCCGGATTTTCGCTGGCCCAGGCTGACGGGATCAACTGAGATGCTGACCCTGGCCGGTTTTATTGCGCTGCTGCTGGTCGGCATGCCGATTGCGCTCTGCCTGTGCATGGGCGCGCTGTTCTACATCACCGCCTCGGGCAATCCGCTGCTGTTCCCGAACTATCCGCTGCAGTTGTTTGGCGGTGTCGACAGTTACGGACTGATCGCCATTCCGCTGTTCATCCTGATTGGCGAAATCATGAACGGCGGCGGCATCACCCAGCGCATCGTCAGCCTTGCCATGGCGTTTGTCGGCTCCCTCAAGGGCGGCTTGGCCTACGTCAACATCCTGGCGAACATGATGGTGGCCTCGATTCTCGGATCAGCCACGGCGCAGGTGGCAATCATGTCGCAGATCATGGTGCCGGAGATGGAAAAGAAAGGCTACGACAAAACCTTCGCGGCGGGTCTGACAGCCTACGGCGGCATGCTCGGTCCCATCATCCCGCCATCGGTGATGTTCGTGGTCTACAGCACGCTCGCCCAAGTCTCGGTCGGCGACATGCTGATCGCCGGCATCGTGCCGGGCATCATCCTCACGGCGATGTTCTGTGTGGTCATCGCGCTGATGGGCTTCGTCTACAACTACCCGCGTGGCGACAAGCAAACCCTCAAGGAGCGGATCGCCACGGTGCTCGATGCTGCGCCAACCCTGCTGATTCCGATTGTCATCGTCGGCTCGATTCTGTCGGGCCTCGCCAATGCGACTGAAGCCGCAGCCGTGGGTTCAATCGCCGCGATCCTGATCGGACGTTATTGGACCAAGCAGTTCCACTTTGAGAAGCTGCCGGAAATGATGCTGCGCGCGGGGGTCTACGCCTCCATCGTGCTGTTTCTGGTGGCCGCCGCAGCGGTGTTTTC
>JANLTL010000191.1:0-3138 GCA_031362905.1 Burkholderiales bacterium
ATGCTCAACCAGACGCTTGGCTTTTTCAATCACCATGTCGGCTACTTGCACGTGGCGGATGGCCGGCTCGTCAAAGGTGGATGCCACCACTTCGCCGCGCACGGTGCGCTGCATGTCGGTCACCTCTTCGGGCCGCTCGTCGATCAGCAGCACGATCAGGATCACATCCGGATGGTTGGAAGTGATGGCGTGCGCGATGTGCTGCAGCATCACGGTCTTGCCACTCTTGGGCGACGAGACGATCAGGCCGCGCTGGCCTTTGCCGATGGGGGCCACGATATCGATGATGCGCGAGGTCAGATTCTCCTCGGCCTTAATGTCGCGCTCGAGCTTGAGCTGCTTGTCCGGAAACAGCGCAGTCAGATTCTCAAACAGGATCTTGTTTTTGGTGTTCTCAGGGAGGTCACCATTGACCTTATCGACCTTGACGAGGGCGAAATAGCGCTCGCCGTCCTTCGGCGTGCGCACCTCGCCTTCGATGGTGTCGCCGGTGTGCAGGTTGAAGCGGCGGATCTGCGACGGGCTGATGTAAATGTCGTCGGTGCCGGCCAGATAAGAAGTGTCAGGCGAGCGCAAAAAACCGAAGCCGTCGGGCAGCACTTCGAGTGCGCCATCGCCGAAGATCGGCTCGCCGCGCTTGGCTTTGGCCTTGAGGATGGCGAAGATCAGCTCATGCGTGCGCATGCGGTTGGCGTTGTCGATTTCGAGGCCGACGGCCATCTCTACCAGTTCGGTGACGGGCAGGTCTTTGAGGTCGTTGAGATGCATAGAGGCGAAAGGAGGGGATGTGCAAAATGCACAGTGCCGTGAGATGCGGCAAACAACAAAAAGCGCGGGGATACCGGGGGTAAACGCGGGAAAAACTGTGGAGCTGAGGGGTGCGCATCAACGCCAGATCGTTTTAACAACAAACGCGGCGGAAGCGGCAAGAAGATGGATCAGGTTAAGCGCTACAGTCGCGCGCGTCAATCAAGGTGTTGCATGCAAACAACAAATGCATGGAATACATGGCAAGGTGGATCAACAACAGAATGTAAACATTTGCAAGTTAACGTGTTTTCGTGACAAAGTGCCTCTTGTCAAGCCATACTGATACATATAATCCGTTTTATAGCGGTGGCACACAAGGCGCACACAAGGCGGTTGGGGTGCTGGTATCAAACCGATAGGCCGTTTGTTTTCCGGGTTCTGCTGAACTCTTACTTTCTCAAGGAGTAACACCATGAAAAAGCTTCTCGTTTCTGCTCTTGCGGTTGCTGGTTTGATGGCCGCGTCAATTGGCGTTGTCCAAGCGGCGACTGCGGTTGGTAGTTTCAACGTGACTGTGAGTCTGACTGCGGTGTGTTCAGCGGGTACGGCGTCTGGAGCACTCAACTTTGGCACTTACACGGCCATTACTGGCGGCGCATCAAACGCCACGCCTTCAATCAACATGGATTTCAACTGCACCCGGGGCGTCGTCATCACCGGCGTCGCATTTGACACTACAAATGGCACCAACACTGGTACCGGAACTACTGGCGCAGGTGCTGGCGTCATCGACGGCCTGTATTACACGCTGTCTTCTACCGCCCCCACTCTGGCAACTACCGGTATCGCGCCAACCGCCGCTGGCGGCGTTAACGCAGTCGACGCTGATGTGCGTCGGGTTGCCATTAGCGGGGCCATGCCGGCCAACCAAGCCGGCACCATCACTGGTGCCACGGGGACGCAGGCGCGTACACTGACGATTACATTCTAAGAGTTTGCGTTTTCGTCAATTGGTCGGCCAGGCGTGATTGATTCCCGTGCGAATTGTTGACAGGGGCTGCACTATGAGTCCTATGAGGGGCGTGTGGCACGTGGTGCCATGCGCATTCTTGGCGCTGATGGTGTTTGTCGTTCCAGGCGTGTTGGCAGGGCAGGCCAGCGGGAACTTTCTAGTTACGGTCAACCTGCTCAAGGGGGCTACGCCTTCGTCCGGACTGTGCCGCAGTTCGAGCTTGCCAGGCGCATTTGGTGCGACGGCGACGGTGGTATGTGCAACCGGGGCCGTGGTTGATTTGGAGCCGGGCCGCTTGGGGCAACCTTGGATTCCTACCCATGGCGGTGCCTATCGATATGTCACGCAGGTAAACAGTGGCGCGGGGCCTTTGGGTATCATTGATGTCTACTCTGGCATCGGCACCGTCACTGCTTGGCGTGTGATTTCGATGGCGGAACGGGAGTATCTCGAAATGACGGTCGGATGGTAATATGGTGTGATGAACACCGAAAACACCTATCTCCGTTTTTCGACGTTTTTGCCTTTGATTTTCGGTGCTGCATTCGCAGCCTCCGCTCTCTCTGCCACAGCGGGCCAGTTCACAGTCACCCCGGTGCGGATGTTTTTGACACCGCAGGATCGTGCCATTGCCGTCACCATTACCAACGAAGGCGATACACCGCTGGTGATGCAGGCAGATGTCTATACATGGAAACAAAAGCCTAGCGGTGACGATGATTTGGTGCTGACCGAGGACTTGATTCTCTCGCCGCCCATCATCAAGCTTGCGCCCAAAGCGCGTCAGGTAGTGCGTCTGGCGCGAGTGCGCCCGATGCAGTCGCCGTCTCAAGTGACTTACCGCCTGATCGTGCGCGAGATTCCCGAGGCATTGCCTTCTGACCAAAACTTGCAACTCCAAATTGCCCTGGCCTTTTCGCTCCCGGTGTTTATTACGCCGCCTTCCGCAAAACGTCAGTTGGGTTGCGTGGCCGAGCGCAGCGCGCCAGACACTGTGCTGGCTGTGTGTGAAAACACTGGCAATGCCTATGCCCAGGTGACTGATGTGTCGCTGGCCAACGCCGCAGGCGAGAAAATCGCGACGCGTGAAAGTGGCGGCTACATTCTGCCGGGTATCAAGCGTGCGTTTGAAGTAAAGCGCAAGGAAGGCCGAATTCCCGGTGGCAAAGCCAAGCTGATCATGACGCTGGATGACACATCCACCCAGTCTTACGACGTTGCTATTCCTGATTAGACTGAAGTTCCGCAACATGCGTTGTGAGTTGCTGACTGCAAGCGCCTGTTATTTCACATGAATTTGTCCGGCATGTGATTTTTTTGAGGTGTAATTGTAGTCACTAAAATACTTTACTTTTCACTGAAACAGGTTTATGATG
>JANLTL010000214.1:0-1528 GCA_031362905.1 Burkholderiales bacterium
GGGTGGCGGCGATCGCCGCCGACCGCGTCTACGCCGAAACGGGTTTGCTGATGAGCTATGGTCCCAACTACGCCGACAGCTACCATCGCGGCGCCTATTACGTCGACCGCATCTTCAAGGGCGCGAAGCCGGCCGACCTGCCGGTCGAGCAGCCGACCAGGTTCGAGCTCTTCATCAACGGCAAGACCGCGAAGGCGCTTGGGCTGAAGATTCCGCAGGCGTTGTTGATCACTGCGGAGAGAGTGATCGAATGAGCAAACTCACAAAAGAATCAGGAACCCTGGCGCCCCTTCGCCCGTCAGCGTCGAAATGCGCTCGGCGTGGCCACGCAGCAACGCCACTATTTCGTCGGTTGAACAATTGCCCCGGCGTATCCACACAATGCGGGGGGCGACAGTGGCGATCTGGCTGCGCTCCTGAAAATCGGAATCCTTGGTCACAATCGCGAGGCCGCGTTCGAGCGCAAATTGCCACACTTGCTCATCCGGGGCGCGGGCCAGCCCGGCATCGCGCACATGCAGTGATTCGGGGAACACATCGGCCAGGCGCGACACCAGCGCCGGCGCGAGGTTTTGATCGAACAGCAGTTTCACGCCGCGAGCGTGATTTGCAGGCGTTCGCGGTCGGCCGCGTAGGCGAGGCAGGCCTGGATGTCGGCAGCGGTAAGGTCGGGAAAGTCTTTGAGAATTTCCGCGCTGGTCATGCCAGAGGCCAGATATTCAAGCACTTCGTACACGGTGATGCGCATGCCGCGAATGCACGGCTTGCCGCCGCGCTTGCCGGCTTCGATGGTGATGATGTCGCGATAGTTCATGGCATCTCCCGCATGTTCCGCATTTTCTTCCACACTCGGCGCATTCAAAGCCTGGTGCCGGCCACGCGATTGCGCGATGCGGCTAGCAGTGGTGCGCGGAGGTTTCCAGTATACGGAATTTCAGATGTGCCGCGCCAGCATGACCTTCGCAACCGGGACGTGATCGAATGAACCATCGCCACGGGTATCTCCGGTTTTACATAAGCCGCTTCCACGAAACCGTTGGTGCATGCGGATCAGAGGCCATCGACGGCTTGGAATCGTTGGTAGGAGACGTTTTTAGAGGACTGACGAAATGAAAATTGAACCTGGCCGATTGTTTGCACGCTTGTCCCAACCGAGCGAGCCGCCCATGCAACGCCGCCGCAGACTACTCATCGCACTCGGCGCAAGCACGTTCATCACCGCGCTGGCCACCGAACTCACCAGCAGCAGCGCAGCGCACGCCCAGGGCAACGCACCTCCGGCGCGCATCGGGATCATCTCGCCGGCCACCGCAGCAGCGTACGCAACCCGGCTCGCCGCGATCAATCAAGGCATGCTTGATAACGGCCTGATCGAAGGCAAGCATTACGTAGTCGACCTGGTGTCCGCGGAGGGCCACTACGAGCGCTTTCCCGCGCTCGTCAAGGAACTGTTGCAGCGTCATCCGGCAGTGATCATGGCAAGCACCACTGCGGCGGTGCGCGCCATGCAACAGGCAACCCGCACCGT
>JANLTL010000227.1:0-2715 GCA_031362905.1 Burkholderiales bacterium
CCCTTTTTCCCGGCGGTCGTTTTTAGTTTTGTGGTGTCGGTACCAGGGGTGGGCTCGGTCACGCCCATCGATTTCAGGCGCAGCTCGCCGCAGGCAAATTTTGGCAGGTAGTGCTTTTTTTGTTCCGCCGAGCCGTGGCGCAGCAGCGTGTTCATGTTGTACATCTGGCCATGGCAAGCACCCGCGTTGCCGCCATTGCGGTTGACCTCTTCCATCACCACCGACGCTTCCGCCAGTCCCAGCCCTGATCCGCCGAATTCCTCGGGGATCAGCGTCGCCATCCATCCAGCCTTGGTGAGTGCATCGACAAAGGCTTCCGGGTAGCCGCGCGCATCATCTATCTTGCGCCAGTATTCGTCCGGGTATTGCTTGCACAGGTCGCGCATGGCGTCGCGCAGGTCTTGATAATCAAGATTGCCGGTGGCGGTGTGCGAAGCAGCAGTGCTGGTCATTGCATAGGTTCCTGGTGCGTTCAACGAATCAAAAATGCGAGGAACGAATCTAACATGGTCGAAGTGGGTTCACCGGGTTCGGCACGATAAAAAATGCGGACGCAGGCGGGCGCCCCTGCCCGTGTCGCTGTCGACGGTGAAGTCATGCCGATCGCGTCGACAAAGACAGATGTCTCGATCCTCGCCCAAGCTGCACGGTGCGCAACATCCGCGTGGCGGAGGGCAATGCGGGAGGGACAGCCTCTCCTGTCAGTGACCCGTCAATGCCCGCTTAGCGGCTGCGGCCACCTGCTGGTGCGCCGCGCCGCGCCGGTGCTGCTGCCGGGCGTGGCCCGGCACGCTGAGGTGTCTTGGCCGGACTGCCGTGTGGGCGTGCCGTGCTGCCATGAGGTGTGCTGCGGCTTGCGCCGGCCCCGCCACTGCGGGGTGCGCTGCGCGCGCCATTGCTCCGCCCGCCACCACCACCACGTGGTGCGTTGCGCGGTTGGCTGCGGCCCTGACGTTGCAGGATCGGTTCCGGCCGTGCGTGCGGATCCGGCTCAAACCCGGGAATCACGACGCTCTCGATTTCGCGTTTGATCAGACGTTCGATGTCACGCAAAAAAATGTGTTCATCCACGCACACCAGCGATATCGCTTCACCATTGGCACCGGCGCGGCCCGTGCGGCCGATGCGGTGCACGTAGTCTTCGGGCACGTTGGGCAAGTCGTAATTGACGACATGCGGCAATTGGTCAATATCGATGCCACGTGCTGCGATGTCGGTGGCGACCAGTACCCGCAGACTGCCTTCCTTGAATTCGGACAGGGCGCGGGTGCGTGCGCCCTGGCTCTTGTTGCCGTGAATCGCCAGCGCAGTGATGCCGTCGCCGTCGAGCTGCTCGGCGAGCCGGTTCGCGCCATGCTTGGTACGCGAGAACACCAGCACCTGGTGCCAGTCGTTTTTCTTGATCAGATGTGCGAGTAGCTGGCGCTTCTTGTCGCGATCGACCGGATGGACTTTTTGCTTGATGATGTCGACCGTCGAGTTGGGCGGCGTTACCTGGATCAGCGCAGGTTTGTTGAGCAGGCTGTCAGCCAGCGACTTGATCTCGTCAGCGAAGGTCGCCGAGAACAGCAGATTCTGGCGCTTGACGCCATTGATTGCGACCGGCAGTACCTTGAGGATGCGCTTGATGTCGTGAATGAAGCCCATATCGAGCATGCGATCGGCTTCGTCGAGCACCAGGATTTCAACATTCGACAAGTTGACCAGTCGCTGTTCATGCAGATCGAGCAGACGACCCGGCGTGGCGACCAGAATGTCGACACCATTGCGAATCGCACTTACCTGCGGGCCTTGGCCCACGCCGCCAAATATCACGGTTGACTTGATTTTCAGATACTTGCCATAGGTACGCACACTCTCTTCGATTTGCGCGGCGAGCTCTCGCGTCGGCGTCATGATCAGGGTGCGAATCGGTCGGCCCGACATCGGATTGACCGGTTTGGCTGTGGTCGAAAGGCGATGCAATATCGGCAAGGTAAAGCCAGCAGTCTTGCCGGTGCCGGTTTGCGCGCCGGCGAGCAAATCGCCGCCGGACAAGACAGCGGGGATCGCCTGCATTTGAATCGGCGTGGGCGTGGTGTAACCGGCGTCGGCGATGGCGCGCAGGATCGGTTCGGACAAGCCTAGAGTGGTGAAGGGCATGGTGTTCTTTGTGAATCTCTAGTGGAAAATGAAAAGGCTTGCGCGGGAAACCCAACGCAAGCCTTTTCAAGAATGATTGGTGGCCAAGGGCGGAATCGAACCACCGACACAAGGATTTTCAGTCCTCTGCTCTACCGACTGAGCTACTTGGCCGAAGCCCACTATTATAGCGGAGTCAAGGCGTCAAGCGCCTGCGCGCCAAGTTCCGTCAAGGCATTTTGAGGGGGCTTCACGGTAGCCACAAGGCCATGCCGGGATGCAATCCGGGGGGCATCAATAAGGCCGCTAGCCAAACAAAACGGCGGCCTGGGCCGCCGTCGCGCAGATCAGAGCCCGATCTCAATCGCCGTACATTTTCTGCTTGAGCTCGCGTCTTTGCTGTGCTTCGATCGAGAGATTGGCCGTGGGCCGGGCCAGAAGGCGCTTGAGACCGATGGCGTCGCCGGTCTCGTCGCAATAGCCGTACTCGCCGGTTTCAATGCGCGACGGCGGCCCAGGCCGCCGTTTTGTTTGGCTAGCGGCCTTATTGATGCCCCCCGGATTGCATCCCGGCATGGCCTTGTGGCTACCGTG
>JANLTL010000245.1:0-7306 GCA_031362905.1 Burkholderiales bacterium
AATCAGCAGCGACTGCGGAATCGTCAGGCCGAGCGCCTTCGCGGTGTTGCCGTTGATGAAGAGTTCAAACTTGGTCGGCTGTTCGACCGGCAGGTCGGCAGGTTTGGCGCCCTTGAAGATGCGGTCGACGTAATAGGCGCCGCGGTGAAAGCTGTCGGCGTAGCTCGGCCCATAACTCAGCAGCAAACCCGCTTGGGCGTAGCCGCGGTCGGCGGCGATGGCCGGCAGCCGCTGTTTCGCGGCCAGTTCGGCCAGGCGCGCACTGTTCTGGCTGAACAGCGGGTCGGGGCTCACAATCAGTGCGCGCACCTGCGCCTTGGCCATCGCCGCGAAGGCGCTTGCCATGTCTGCCGGTGTCCCTGCTTCGAACGGCAAAAGCTTCACGCCGAGTGTTTGCGCCGCAGCCTGCAGACCCTCCAGAATCGTGCGGTTGCGCGGATGGCCGGCCGGCTGCAGCAGCGCCACCCGCGTGAGCTTGGGCACCATGTCGCGCAGCAGTTCGAGGCGCTTGGGGCCAAGCTCACCCATGACCGAGAGCCCGGTGATGTTGGCGCCGGGATGCGCGAGGCTTTTGACCAGGCCGCTGGCGACCGGGTCGCCGGCGCTGAGTATCACGATCGGCACCGAGCTGGTGGCCTTTTGCAGGGCCAGCGGCGCGGCGTTGGCGTTGGCCACCAGGACGTCGGGCCGCAGCGCCAGCAACTCCGCCGCGAGCGCCGGCAAGCGCTCGATCTGGTTGTCGGCGTAGCGCCAGTCGACCTGCAGGTTGCGGCCTTCGACGTAGCCCAACTCGCGCATGCCGCGCAGGAATTCCTTGAGGTAGCTCGACGATTGGGAAACCTGGCTCGCTTGCACCAGGATGCCGACGCGCCAGACTTTTTCTGATGGCTTGGGTTGCGCCTGCGCAAGTGCGGGCACGGCTGCGGGTAAGAGCGCTGGTAAGGCCGCTGGCGAGACAGCGCGCAAAGCCGCCGGTGAGACTCTGGTCAGCAGGCTCGCGCCCAGCGCAGCAAGGGTTTTACGACGGCGATTCATGGCGACACTCCCCGGTTGATTCGATCAGGAACGGCGTGCACCAACGCGCTGCGTTTCATTCGATCACCTTGTCCGCGCGCAGCAGGGTGACCGGCGGCACCGTCAGCCCGATCTCGCGGGCGGTTTTGAGGTTGACGATGAATTCGATTCTGGTGGGTTGCTCGATCGGCAGGTCGCCGGGTGGGGTGCCGTCGAGAATGCGCTTGACGAAAAAGCCGGCACGCCGAAACATCGCGGGGAGGTCGGGCGCGTAGGAGGCGAGGCCACCCTGGCGCGTGAATTGCGCGAGGCCCGACATCGTCGGTATTTTTTCAGTGCGCGCGAAGTCGGCGATCAAGCTGCTGTAGGCGCCGATGCGCGGGTCAATCACGGTGACGATCCCATCCGGCCGCTCGCGCCGCAGGCGCGCAAACACGCGCGTGAGCTCGGCGGCGTCGCGCACGCCGGCCGGAATCAGCTTGAGCTTGAGGATCGTCGCTGCCGCCTGCATTTCGGTCAGCTCCAGCGCCTTGCTGCCGCCATCAGCATTCCAGATCACGGCAAAGGAGCGCATGCCGGGCACCATCTCCTTGAGCAGCTGCACCCGCTTGGCGGCAAGATCGAATTGCAGGTTCGCCAGGCCCGTGATGTTGCCGCCCGGGCGCGCCAGTGATTTGGCGAAGCGCGGTACCGGATCGGTCATCGAAATGCCGACTATCGGGATCGACTGGGTAACCTTCCGGGCCATCGTCACGGCCGCGCCGCCGGTGGCAACGATGAGGCGCACGCCGGCCTTGACGAGATCACGTGCGGCGTCTTCGAGAAACTCGGCTTCCATCTCGGCCGACTTGTAGAGAATGCGATAGTCGCGGCCCTCGATCAGACCCATCGCCTGCAGGCCATCGAGAAACGCCTGACGTTCCGGCGTCGGGGTCGGTTGCAGCGGCTGCAGCAGCAAATAGCCGATCAAGGGCGGCTCGGCCGCCATGCTGCGCAGCGGCAGCAGCACTGCGGCAGCGCCCAGTGCCGCCATGACGCGGCGTCGGGTCTGGCGCTTGTTCACTTGATTCTCCGGTGCATCATTCGATCACCCGCTCGGCGCGCACAAGAATCGAATGAGGCACCTTGAGGCCGAGCGCCTTGGCGGTCTTGAGGTTGACCACCAGTTCATACAAGATCGGTTGCTGCACCGGCAAATCGGCCGGTTTGGCGCCACGCAGAATGCGGTCGACGTAGGGCGCGGCGTTGCGAAACATGTCGACATAGTTGATGCCGTAGGCGATCAGGCCGCCTTCTGCTGCCATCGCCCCGACGTAGTAGATCGCCGGCACCTTGTGGCGCGCCGCCAGTTCGATCACCGCCTTGCGCTGCACCGTCATGAAGCTGTCGGTGAGCATGATCAGGCCGCCGTCGGCTGGGCGCGCCAGCGTGGTGATGACTTTTTCAATATCGGCCGCGTTGCTCACCGTGGCCGGGATCGTCGTCACGCCAAATTTTGACGTGACCGCATTGAAGCGCTTCAAATAATAATCCGCGTAAGGCGCGGTCTTCGGGTTGTACATGACGGCCACGCGTTTGACGCGCGGCGCAATTTCCTTGAGCAGTTCGAGCCATTTTTCGATCAGCGAGGCTTCCAGATTGATGAAGCCGGTGATGTTGCCGCCGGGCCGCGCCAGGGTCTTGACAAAGCCGCTGCCGATCGGGTCCGATACCGCCGTGAAGACAATCGGGATGGTGCTGGTTTCACGCTGCAGCGCTGTCGTGTTCGGCGTGGTGTTGGAGAGGATCACATCGGGCTTGAGGGCCAGCAGTTGTTTGGCAAACGGTGTGGCGCGATCGACGTCGCCGGCAGTCCAGAGCAGGTCAAGCGTCAGGTTGCGCCCTTCGACCCAGCCGAGTGCGGCGAGCCTCTGCTTGAAGGCGGCCAGGCGCAGTTGCGCCTCCGGGTCGTTCTCGGCGTAGCCCATCAGTATGCCGACGCGTCGTGCGCCCGGCGGCGCTTGTGTGCGTGCCGGCAGCGCGCTGGCGGCGAGGCCCAGGGCCATCAGGCTGCGCAGGGTCTGGCGTTTGTTCATTGGAGTCTCCTTTGCATTATTCGAACACGCGCATCATTCGATCACCCGGTCGGCGCGCACCATGATCTCTTGCGGAAAGGTGATGCCGAGTGCTTTGGCGGTCTGCATGTTGAGCGTCATCTCGAAGCGCGTGGGTTGCCCGGCCGGCGTCCCCGGCAATGGCCCTTCCCGATTCAATTTGTCGCATACAATCCCGCCAGAGGACGCGCCATGACCGAGAACGTCGAACACATCATCATCGAGCACCTGAAAGCGCTGCGCGCCGACACCGGCGACATCAAGCGCTCGCTGGACACGCTCACCCTGCGCGTGAGCTCGCTTGAGGGCAGCATCGCCGGGTTGCGCCGCGACATTGCCGATATCCACTCCGACAACGCCATCCTGCACAAGCGCATCGACGATATCGACCGGCGGGTTGACCGGATTGAGCATCGGCTCGAACTCAACTGAGCCCGCCAAGGCGGGTTTTTTTCGCCGGGTGGCTGCATCGTGCGCCGCAAAACGTGGTTCATTCGATCATCCGGTCGGCGCGCACCATGATCTCTTGCGGAAACTTGATGCCGAGCGCTTTCGCGGTCTTCATGTTGATCACCAGTTCGATCCGGGTTGGTTGCTCCACCGGCAGGTCGGCCGGTTTCGCCCCCTTGAGGATCTTGATCACCGCGCCGGCAGCGCGGCGGTAGTTGTCCGAGAGCACGCCGCCGTAGCTCATCAGGCTGCCGGCTTCAACATCGAGTTGCTGCGTCGAAATCAACGGCAGCTTGTAGCGCAGGGCCAGCGCGGCAATGCGTTTGGTTTCTTCATACAGGAGAGCATCGACCAGCACGGCGACGGCATCGATGCGCGCCTTGGCCATCGCGGCAAAGGCCTGGTCGATGGCTTCCGGCGATGGCGCGCCGAATTGCTGGATCGTCACGCCGGTTTTCTTGGCGCCGGCTTCGAAATTCTGCAGCACCGAAGCATTGCCGCTGTTGCTCGGATTAAGCAGCACCGCCAGGCGCGTCATGCGCGGCAGCACTGAGCGCAGCACTTCGATCTGCTTGCCGCCGAGGTCGGCTGCCATGGTCGAGAAGCCGGTGACGTTGCCGCCGGGGCGTGACAGCGACATGACGAAGCCCGTGCCGACCGGATCGGCCGCGCCGGGGAACACGATCGGGATGGTTTTTGTCGCCGCCATTGCCGCCGCAATAGCCTGGGTTGCCGCTGACACCAACACATCCACCTTCAGCGCGACCAGCTCGGCCGCAAGCGCCGGCAAGCGCTCCACTTTGGTATCGGCAAAGCGCCATTCGATCGTGATGGTTTTGCCGTCGACGTAGCCGGCATCGCGCAGGCCGGCCACGAACGCGGCTTCGAGCGCGTGGCCGCGCGAGCGCAGCGTGAGGTAGCCGATGCGCGGCAGCTTGGCGGCGGGCTGGGCGAGGCTGGCGAGTGGCACTGCGGCCGCAGTGGCGGCGAGCACAGCGATGAGGGAATCACGTCGATTCATTTGAGCCTCCTTCTACAAAATGTGCAAGAACCGCTCGCACCAACGGTTTCATGGCAATCACCAGCGGCAGGGTGTGCGCCGCGCCACGTGCCTTGACGCTGCGCAATCAGGCAATGTGATAATCTAGTCAGTATGACCAGACCCGTTACCGCTGTCACTGCCAACCAGGCGCCCACGCCGCCGTCTGCGCGGCGTGCGCCGCAACCAGGCCCGCGCCGCTGGCCGTTGCAGGATGCAAAAGCACGCTTCAGTGAACTGGTGCGGCGGGTGCGCAGCGATGGGCCGCAGCATGTCACCGTGCACGGGCGCGACGAAGTGGTGCTGGTCACGGCGGAACAGTTTCGCCGCCTGCAGGGCAGCCGTACCGGCCAGGCGCTGATTGACGCGTTGCAATCGGCGCCGCGCGGAAAAATTGATCTCGCGCCGGCCCGTGCGCCGATGCCGGTGCGCGGCGTCAAGCTGTGAGCCGTGCCTTGACCCGCACGCTGATCTGAGCCGTGATGCAGCCCGCAGCGCAGCGGGGTACGCCGCCAGCGGCCGGCTGGTTGCTCGACACCAACGTCCTGTCCGAACTGCGGCGCCCCAGGCCGAGCCGGCGCGTCGTCGAGTTCGTCGCGGCGCAGCCACTGGAGCGGCTCTACGTCAGTGCCGTGACGCTGGCCGAGATCCGCTTCGGGATCGAACGCGTCAACGATGTACAGCGCCGCGCCGGCTTGAACGACTGGCTGACCCACCAGCTGCGGCCGATGTTCGAGGGGCGCGTGCTGCCGGTGAGCGAAGACGTCATGTTCAAGTGGCGTTTGCTGGTCGAGGAGGGCCGCAAGAGCGGACACACGTTTTCGCAGCCTGATCTGATCATTGCCGCGACCGCCTTGCAGCACGGCCTGACGGTGGTGTCGCGCGATACGGCCGATTACGTCAAGGCGCGGGTGCCGCTGCTCAACCCCTGGACCAGCGCGGCATGAAGTCTGGTTGCGCCGGTTCATTCGATCACCCGGTCGGCACGTATCAACACCGTCTGCGGAATCTTCAGGCCGAGTGACTTCGCGGTCTTCATGTTGACCACCATCTCGAACGTGGTCGGCTGCTCGAACGGCAACTCGGCGGGTTTGCGGCCTTTGAGGATGCGGTCCACAAACACGGCGGCGTTGCCGAACAGCCATGCACTGCTGAAGCCGTAGAACACCAGACCACCATGGGCGACAAAAGAATCGAGCGAGTAGATCGTTGGCAGGCGGTGGCGCGCAGCCAGGTCCGCCACCAGTTTGGGAGCGTTGGAAAACGTATCGTTGTTCGCTACGACCAGCATGTCGGCGCGCTGCGCCACCGCCTCGGCGAACGCCTTGGGAATTTCCTGCGGGCTGGATGCATGCACGATCACCGCCTTCAGGCGCCGCCTCGCCGCCGCCGCCTCAAACAGTTTTTTGCCCGCCTCGTATGCCTTGCGCTGTGGATTGGCAAGCAGGGCGACACGGTTGGCCTTGGGAACGATCTCGTGCAGGATTTCGACGTTTTTTTCAAACGCCAGGCTCAGGATCATGGTATTGCCGGTGAAGTTGCCGCCTGGCCGGGCCAGGCTGACCGCCAATCCGTCCAGCACCGGATCGCCGCTGATGGCAGTGACCACCGGGATGGTCGAGGTCGCGGCGCGCGCGGCCTGGATTCCCGCACCGTGCGTGACGATCACCGCCGGGTTGGACTGCACGATCTCGCGCATGATCGCGGGCAGTTGGTCTACCTTGCCGTCGAGCTCGCGTAGCTCAACGATCAGGTTTTTGCCTTCGGTGTAGCCGAGTTCGCGCAGGCGCTTGCGGAAGGTATCGACCCGCTCTGATTGGGTGCGCATCGAACCGGAGATCAGCAGTACCACGCGCGGGGCGGCGGCTGTGGTCTGGGCGATGGCAGCGAAGGGCGCCTGCAGCGCCGCAGCGCCGAGCGCGCCGATCAATTTGCGGCGGTGGTTCATGGGCGCTCTCCTCTGATGAATGGTGAAGAATGGCTCCCACCAACGGTTTTCGGTATGTCATGTATGCCCGTCGGCGCGCCGAAGCGCGCGGGCAAACCGGTTTGCAACGCACTCTGCAGAGTAAGATTCGGGTTATGGACTGTCAGGGCGCGGCGGGTACGATGGGTGCGGGCAGTCTGGTCAAGGTTGGCAACGCGGTAAACCGCAATGCGGAGCGAGGTGATTCGATGGGTACGTTTTCGGTCGGTTGCAGGATAGAAAATTCGGTGGACCGCACGCGTCACGTGAAACTGCCGCGCATGCTCGTTGATACCGGCAGTGAATACACCTGGGCGCCGGCCACGACACTCGAAAAGCTCGGCATTGCGCGCGAGAAAAAAGATGTCGAGTTCCTGATGGCGAACGGCCAGCGCATCACGCGCAGCGTCGGCTTTGCCATCATCCGCGTCGACAAGGCGTTCACCATCGACGAAGTGGTGTTTGCCGAAAAGGGCGATTTGCTGCTGCTCGGCGCGCGCAGTCTCGAAGGTCTGAGCCTCACAGTTGATTCGCGCCGCAAAAAGCTGGTGGCCGCTGGGCCGCTGCTGGCGGCGACCGCGTTGCGCAGGCGTGTGACGCTGCACGTGAAGTAGCTGCGCCGGCGACCGCGCTGCAGGGGAGGTCGTTAGCCAGGCTTGGGCCGGCCACGCGCGAGGCTGATCGGGTTGCGCCTGGCTTGCGGGCATCGCTCTGACCGTATTCATTCGATCACCCGGTCGGCGC
>JANLTL010000257.1:0-2589 GCA_031362905.1 Burkholderiales bacterium
GTGATTTGCGAATCGGGCTGGTGCTTCCAGTCACGCATTGTCGAGTTTGCCAAGGAGTTGCCGCGCAGCAAGATCGTGTTCGGCACCGACTCACCGCCAAACGAGCCGGGCATGTGGCTGCGTGAACTCGAAGTGCTGTGCTCCGAAGCGCCGCAGGGCATGGGGCTCGACGAAGATGGTCTCGAAGACTACATGGGCAACAACATCGCGCGCCTGTGCGGCATCAAGACCACGCCACCGCCCAAGACCATGGCCGAGGCCGAGGCACGCCTGAAGGACACTTACGCGGGCGTGGCGTAGCCGCAGCACGGCAGGCGCATAGAGCACAAGGAACATATCGTGAGCTTCGCCCGGCAGGACATCCGCCACTTTCTGGAGAGCTATTGCCAAGCTCATCCAGAAGATGTGCTCACCGTCGAGGAAGAACTCTCTGCCGATCAGGACCTCACCGCATTGGTGTGGTCGCTCGCCGCGCGCGGCCAGCATCCCCTGCTGGTCTGCAAAAGTGTGACCGGCATCGCCAGCCAGGTGGTCACCAACCTGTTCGGCTCGCGGACGCGCGTGGCGCGCATGCTCGGCACCGATGCGCTCGGCATCCACGCCGCCTATCAAGCGCGCACCCGCAAGCTGCTGGAGCCGCGCGTGTTGGCGAGTGGCCCGGTGTGCGACATCGTCGAGTCAAGCAACATTGATCTGGCCACACTGCCCCTGCTCAGGCACTTCGCCACCGACCGCGCGGCCTACATCACCAACGGCATCATCGCGGCGGATCACCCCGGCCCCGGCGAACTGAGCGGCACGGGCAATCTTTCGTATCACCGCTCGATGATTCATTCGCGCGAAGCGTTGGCTACCAGCCTGCACTCGCGCGGGCATCTGTGGCGCATCCTGCAAGCGGCGGCGGACAAGGGGCAGCCCTTGCGCATCGCGATGGTGATGGGCGCGCATCCGCTGTTCATGATGGCGGCGTCGGCACGTCTGCCGCTGGGTGTCGATGAGCGCCATGTCGCCGGTGGCCTGTTTGGCGAACCGCTTGAAGTGGTGCGCACACCGAAGTACGGCATCGCCGTCCCTGCGCACGCCGAGTACGTGCTCGAAGGCGTGATCGACCCCAAGGCGCATGCCGACGAAGGGCCGTTCGGCGAGTTCACCGGCTATTCGTCCAATCGCTCGACCAACAATCTGTTCAAGGTCGAAACCCTGATGCGCCGCAAGGATGCCATGCTGGTTGACGTGGTCGGCGGCAACTCGGCCGAGCATTTGAATCTCGGGCGCATCCCGCGTGAATCGGAAATGGTCGAGAAGTTGAAGGAGCGTTTCCCCGGCGTGACGGCAGTGCACTACCCAAGTTCGGGCACCCACTTTCACGCCTATGTTGCGATGAAGCAAGTGCGCGACGGTGAAGCGCGCCAGGTCATGCTGGCCCTGCTCGGCTGGGACCCCTACCTCAAGAACGTCATTGCAGTGGATGCCGACGTCGACATCACGCGCGACGATGAAGTGCTGTGGGCGGTGGCGACGCATTTTCAGCCGCACCGCGATGTGCTGATCATCGACGGCCTGCCCGGCAGTGCGCTCGACCCGTCAGCGGGCAGCACCGGCACCACTTCGCGCATGGGGCTCGATGCCACGCGTGGTGCGCATTTCGAGGGGCAGCGCGCCGAGATATCGGGCGAGGCGATGGCACGTGCGGCCGAGATACTCACGCGAGCCTCCGGTATGTCATCGGGCACGCCTGCGGGTAAGCCTGTGAGTAAGCCCGCAAAGAAGCGCACATGATCCGTTTCGACTACGCCGAACCGCGCACGCTCGCCGAAGCCTCAGCCGCGCTGCGCGGCCACGACGGTTTCGCCAGCGTGATGGCCGGTGGCACCGATCTGCTGGTCGAAATCAAGGAACACCTGCGCCGCGTGCAATGCGTGATCAACATCAAGCGCATCCCGGGTCTGGATGCGCTCACCTTTGATGCAAGCACCGGACTGCGCTTTGGTGCCCTCACCACCGCGCGCGCGATCGAGCTTGACGCCAATGTCGCGCGCCATTACCCCGGCCTCGCCCAGGCGGTGCGCGAACTCGGGTCGATCCAGGTACGTCACCGCGCCACCGTGGCCGGCAATATCTGCCGCGCCTCACCCTCGGCCGATACCCTGCCGCCGCTGATCGCCGACGGCGCGAGCATCGAAATGGGTGATGGCAACAGCACGCGCGTGATGCTGCTCGAAGATTTTTTCACCGGGCCCGGCAAGACTGCGTTGCGTCCTGGCGAATTGGTGCTGGCGATTCACGTCCCCCCGCCCGCCGCGGCGCCGGCCCGCAACGGACGCGTCTACATCAAGCATGGCCGCCGCAAGGCGATGGAACTGGCGACGGTTGGTGTGGCGGTGTCGCTCACGCTCGACGCAGCAGGCATCTGCACGCAGGCGCGCATTGCCCTCGGTGCCGTAGCGCCGACACCGATTCGCGCGCGCGCCGCCGAAGCCTTGCTCGAAGGTGCACCTATCGGCCCGGAAGCCTTGGTAGGAGCCGCTGAGCGCGCGATGCTCGCCTGCACGCCGATCAGCAACGTGCGCGCCAGCGCAGCTTACCGTC
>JANLTL010000265.1:0-4585 GCA_031362905.1 Burkholderiales bacterium
TCTTATCGGCAAGAATTTACTGATCCATACAGGGGATGTAAACTTTGAAAACTTGGATGCCCTTACTGGTCAGCTTAAGAAATTATATGGTAATGGTTACGATGCCGTCATTAGTGCTGATGTTTCAGGTTCATCATCCAATGCCAATAAAGTAGATGAGGAGAAACCCGAATTTGGAAATTCAAACCTTACCAAGAGTATCGCTTCTACGATTCTGTTAAATAGTTTTGGAAGTGACGGCCCGAACAAGGGTACTACCGTATCGGATATCAAGCTCAGCGTGATGAAGCCGAATACGCCAAGGGGATAGGAAATCTCTTTGAAGAACGGCACAATCAAGTTGGCTTTTTGTGGCAACTCCATGGTGAAGCCGCTGGCAATCCACTTCATCACCAGCTCAATGATCTTGTCGGTGTTGGGCGCCGAGACCGCGAATGCGAGATAGACCGCCGCGATGATGCCGACCAGGCTTTGCCAGAAATACTTTTCGCGCGCCGACAGGCCTTTGGGATTTTTGTGCACCACCTTGCGCCAGTCATCTACCCAGCCGATGGCACCAAAACCCAAGGTCACCACCAGCACGATCCACACAAAGCGGTTCGTGAGATCAGCCCACAGCAGCGTCGCGATGCCGATGGCGATCAGGATCAGCGCACCGCCCATGGTCGGCGTGCCCGCCTTGATGAGGTGCGTTTGCGGGCCGTCGTCGCGCACCGACTGGCCGATTTTGTAGGCGGTCAATTTGCGGATGACCATCGGACCGGCGATCAGCGCGATCGCCAACGCGGTCAGCGTCGCCATCACCGCGCGCAAAGTGATGTAGCTGAACACGTTGAATGCACGAATGTCTTTCGCGAGCCACTGCGCGAGTTCAAGCAGCATGACATCCTCCTTTCGTTTCGGCTTGGGGCGAGCGTTCAGTCACGGTGGGCGCGGTGACAACATCGGGCAACATTAGTGGGCACCCCCGCTTCGCTCACCGGTGAGTGCGGCGACGACCCGCTCCATACGCGCCGAGCGCGAACCCTTGACCAGCAGCGTCGCGCCCGCTACCGCGAACTCGCCAGCCTTCGCCTTGATCATGTCGATATCGTCAAAGCGCAATCCCTGTGCGCCAAAGCCGGCGATAGCCGGTGCTGTTTCAGGGCCGAAGCCGAGCAGCGCATCGATGCCACGCTCTTTGGCGTACGCACCAACCTCATGGTGAAACTGCGGGCCGTTGTCGCCCACCTCGGCCATACGGCCGAGTACCAGCATGCGTCGCCCGGAAACATTGGCGAGCACGTCAATCGCGGCGCGCACCGAGTCAGGATTGGCGTTGTAGCTGTCGTCGATCACCACCGCGCCGCTGGCTGCCACTTTCTTCTGCAAGCGCCCCTGGTAGGGCACGAAAGCATTGAGACCGGCTTCAATCGCCTTGATGCGCACTCCCGCCGCAACCGCGCAAGCTGCCGCCGCGCAGGCATTGAGCACATTGTGTACGCCGGGGATGCGCAGCGTGATTTCAGCATCCCCTGCCGGTGTCATCAACTCGATGTCGCTGCCATAGAGCGCAAGATCGTAGTTGGCCGACACGTCTGCGGCGATACGCACACCAAAGTCAAGAATCTTGCGATGCGGATGGGACTCGCGCGCGAGCTTGCGCCAGAAGCCGGCGAACTCATCATCCGCGTTGATGACCGCCGTGCCATCTGTGGAAAGATGGTGGAACACAGATCCGTTCTCGGCGGCCACATCGGCTACCGACTTCATGAACTCCAGGTGCTCGCGTTGCGCATTGTTGACCAGCGCCACTGTCGGGAGCGTAAGGGCAGCGAGTTGCGCGATCTCACCCGGATGGTTCATGCCCAGCTCAACCACGCCAATGCGGTGCTGCGCGCGCAGGCGCAACAGCGTGAGCGGCACGCCGATATCGTTGTTGAGATTGCCTTCGGTGGCGAATGCACCCGCAGCATCGCCCGCCTGTTTTGCGTGCGCGGTGAGAATGCTGGCGATCATTTGCTTGACGGTGGTCTTGCCATTGCTGCCGGTCACCGCGATCAGCGGCAAGGTGAAGCGGGCACGCCAGTGTTGCGCGAGTTGCGCGAGGGCTGCCTTGGTATCGTGCACCAGGATTTGCGCGGTGAGACCCACATCGTGCGACACGATCACGCCGGCTGCCCCTTGCATCAATGCGGCATGGGCGAAGTCGTGACCATCGAAATGCTCACCGGTCAAGGCAACAAACAGGTCACCCGCCTGAATCGTGCGGCTGTCAGTGGTGACGCGATGAAACGCGGCGTCCGCGCTTGCGTCGCTTTCCGGCCCGACGGGAAGAGCCGCGCCGACTGCGGCGGCGGCCTCACGCAAATTCATCATTTCAGTCGCGCTCATGCAAGATTCCTGGCACGATTGTCGAGCGCACGTCTGACCACATCATGATCAGAAAATGGCAATTTGCGGCCGGCTACTTCCTGGGTGACTTCGTGGCCTTTGCCGGCGACCAGAATCACATCGTGTACGCCCGCGCCCTGCACCGCACGCGTGATGGCCTGTAAGCGGTCACTGACCGCCAGATGGGGCTTGGACATGCCACGAGCGATGGCGGCAATGATGGCGTCAGGCGCTTCGCTGCGCGGGTTATCGCTGGTAAGCATCACGGCATCTGCGAGGCTCTCGGCCACTGCCCCCATCAAGGGACGCTTGCCGGCGTCGCGGTCGCCACCGCAACCGAACACCACGCGCAAAGCACCTGCGCGCGCTTGCGCCAGAGGGCGCAGACTTGCCAGTGCCTTCTGCAGCGCATCCGGCGTGTGTGCGTAGTCGATCACCACCAGCGGTGCGTCGGTGCCGCCAACGGCGTTCATGCGGCCGGGCACGGCTTCGATTTTCCCGAGTGCGCGCACGGCAGTGTCGAACGGAACACCGGCGGCAATCAACGTGCCCAACACCGCGAGCAGGTTACTGACGTTGAACGCGCCCCATACCGGCGCCGTGACTTGCGCCGTACCCCAATCACTGCTGACGGTAAAGCGCACGCCGCTTGCATCGAACTGCAGCTCGCTCGCGGTGAGTCGTCCTTCGTCCTCGACAAACTCCGCCACCGGCGACACGCCGGCAATGCAGTAGGCGATGCGATCGATGCGATCTGCCACCTTGGCCATCAGACGCACACCCATTGGGTCATCAAGATTGATGACGGCGTGCTTGAGGCCTTCGGCTACAAACAGCTTGGTCTTGGCGGTTTCATATTCCGCCATCGATGCGTGATAGTCGAGGTGGTCGCGGCTGAAGTTCGTGAACACGGCACAGTCAAAGGCAACCCCGTTGACGCGTGCCTGATCGAGGCCGATGGAGGACACCTCCATTGCGCAAGCGACCGCGCCGGCCTCGCGCATGGTTTTGAGTGTGCGTTGCAGGACGATGGCGTCAGGGGTGGTGTTGCTGGCATTGCCGATGGCCACTGCGGCGCCTGCCGCGCCTTGCAGTTCCCGGTGATTGCCGCCATACACATGCGCACCCAGCGTGCCGATTGCACCACAGGGCTTGCCCGACACATGCAGCGCCTGCGCAATCCATTGACTCACAGAAGTCTTGCCATTGGTGCCGGTCACACCGGCGACAAACATTTGCTCTGACGGAGAACCGTACACCTGGCTGGAAAGGGCTCCCACCAAGGGTTTCAGGCCCTCGACCGCCACCTGTGGGACTTTCCATGCCTCGTTCCATGCAAACCCTTCACGCTCCCACAGCACTGCGGCGGCCCCACGCGCAATTGCATCAGCAATGTATTGACGGCCATCAATGCGGCTGCCGTCGCTGCGCGGGTGGCCTGGATACGCTGCAAATACATCTCCGGCCCGCACCGCGCGGCTATCGGCAGTGAGTTCGCGCACGTCGACGTGGCTCAGCATGGCGAGGATGTCATGTGCTTTCACGCGTCTCCTGACCTTCCGCGGGCAGCGCTATCGGCTTCATCGGCGCATCGGGTACGACGCCCAATTGCCGCAATGTGCCACCCACGACCTGGCTGAACACAGGGGCCGCCACTTCGCCACCGAAGTATTTGCCGTTGGATGGCTCGTCAAGCATGATCGCGACGACGATGCGCGGGTCCGACACCGGCGCAAACCCGACAAAGGATGCGCGATACTTGTTGTCGGCATAGCCGCCGTTTTCCTGTTTGTGGGCGGTACCGGTCTTGCCAGCCACTCGATAGCCCATCACCTGCGCCCGCGGTGCAGTGCCGCCTGGGCCCGCCGCCAATTCCAGCATGATGCGCACGGCGCGTGCGCTCTCGCTGCTGATCACCGGCGTGCCGAGGGCCGGGCCACCCGTCTTGATGAAACTCACCGGTGCAATGTCACCATCGCGCGCAAATACGGTGTAAGCGCGCGCGAGCTGAAGCAAGGATGCCGACAGACCATAGCCATACGACATCGTCACTTGCTCAATCGGCCGCCAGGTTTTGGCCGGGCGCACCTTGCCGGCCACCGCACCGGGGAACTGCACTTGCGGCTGCACCCCGAAGCCGGCCTTGTTGAACAGGTCCCACATGTCTTCGCGTTCCATCTTCATCGCGAGTTTCGCGGTGCCGACATTGCTC
>JANLTL010000275.1:0-12570 GCA_031362905.1 Burkholderiales bacterium
CGCAGGTCGCTCAACAGCCGGCTCGCTCCCTCCAGCACATCCTGCTCCATGCCCTCCACATCGACCTTGATCAGGCGCAACTGCTGCCCAATGAACATCTGGTCAAGCGTCACCAGCGGAACGGGCGCTCCGGTTCCGGCGGCCACGTCACCGCTTCCTACTTCCACTCCACCGAAATTGCCAGGGCGTGTGTAGTCAGGCTCACCGATGACCACGCTACCCGGGCGCAGGCCCGCAGCAGCATGCACCGTATCGACCCAAGTCAGGCTGTTGAGCGCGATGTTGGCACACAGGATTTGAAATACCACGCGCTGGGGTTCGAGCGCGATCACACGCCCGCTGTTGCCGACTGCCTTGGCCAAGCCGACCGTGAGCGAGCCGATGTTCGCACCCACCTCGATGACCACGTCCCCGGGACGCAGCAACTGCCCGAGCAAGTCCGCTTCGATCTGGCCATACTCACCGTAGCGCTCCAGCGCAAGGCCAATGTAAACGTCATGGCGGTTGTACAGAAACCAGCCGGCACGCCCCTCGACCAGACGATGGATCCCGGCGTCTCCCAACAGGTAGCGTGGCGCGGCAGAAGGAGACATTGACGGGGGCGGGCAAGACTGGTGGAGGGGACAGGTTGAGCAATCTATGTGAGCGGCGTATGCTGACCCTCCTCAGTTTAGCGCAGGGGCATATCGTGACCTCAGTGACCCGGCTTGAGGAGGCGGAAAAGCGCGCGCGCCCGCCTGCGCAGGCAGTCACGCGGCGTGATCGTGGACGAACTCTATCGTCTGGCAAGAGCGCCCTCGGACGCGGCCCGGATGCGCGTGACCGCGCCGGCACCGGCTTCTGGCATCCCTGACGCTGCGGCACAGCGGGCCGGTATGTTGTAATCGCGCCCTGCCGTGCGGCACGGGTTGCGCGCGGCCCTGCCACCCGCCCCGCTCTTCACCTCCCGGCCGTGACGCTCACTTACATCATCCTTGCTGCGCTGTCAGGCGGCGTGCTTTCGGTACTCGCTGCCGCGCTGATTGCCTATCGGGTGCTGGGCACTTTCGTGCAGCGCCTGGTGAGCTTCTCGGCCGGTGTGTTGCTGGGCGCCGCGTTCCTGGAGTTGCTGCCGCATGCCTTTGAGGACGGACGCAACCCGCACACGCTGTTCGCCGCGCTGCTCGGCGGCCTGCTGGTGTTTTTTCTGCTGGAGAAATTCGCGCTGTGGCGGCACAGCCACCATCACGAGCACGACGGCCACGGCCACGAGCACGGGTTCGATGCGCACGAGGCGGGCAAGAGCGGTCTGCTGATTCTGGTCGGCGACGCGATCCACAATTTTGCCGACGGCATCCTCATCGCCGCCGCGTTCATGGCCGACCCGAAGCTCGGGCTGATCACGACCATCGGCATCATTGCGCACGAAGTGCCGCAGGAAGCCGGCGATTTCATCGTGCTGCTCAACGCCGGCTACAGCAAGGCGCGCGCGCTCGCCTACAACGCGATATCGAGCGCTGCCTCCGTGGCAGGCGGCGTGATCGGCTATTTCGCGCTCGGCAGCATGACCGATGTGCTGCCCTATGTGCTGGTGTTTGCTGCCGCCAGCTTCATCTATATCGCCGTTGCAGACTTGATCCCGTGGATGCAGCGCCGTGCCGACACCGAGTCATCGATGTGGCAAATCGGAATGGTCGGCAGCGGCGTCGGGCTGATTGCGCTGACGCACTCGTTCCTGCATTGAATACCTGTACCCGGCGTCACTTCAAAACCGTTGGTGCAGGCGGCTTCCAGCCACATAAGCCCTGAAACCATTGTGTCCCAAGGACGTCAGCGGCATCGTTGCATGAAAAGCTGAACGCCTATCTGACCTGCCGAGTCGGCTTATTCGCCCTGCACCTGCTGCTTCCACAGCTTCCACGGCCGCTCCAGCACGCTACGGTTGGTGGCCTCGGCCAGCATCGCTTCTTCTTCATCGAGATAGGTCACCGTGCCGCCCAAGCCAATGGCGCGCTGCTGCAGCGAGGCATTGAGCTCGGTGTAGATCGCACGGTAAATTGCTTCGGGCACCGAACCGCCCGCAGCGACAAAGCCATGCCCGCGCATCAACACCACGCCGCGCCTGCCCAATTGCTTTGCCAGCGCCGCGCCGTGCGCGCCATTGCGCACCAGCATGTCGGTGCAACCAAACTCCTGGTGGATGTCCCACACTTCGGTCTCACCGCGCAAAAAACCGCTCATGTGATACACCGGTCGCAATTTGATGTTGGAGATGGCAAAGGGAATCACCGACGGCGAATGGCTATGCACCACCGCCATCACGTCGGGCCGTGCCTTGTAGATTTCGCCGTGGATGAAGCGCTCCAGATAGGGCTTGCGCGTGTCGCCGTTCAGCGCGGTGCTGTCAAGGTCGTAGAGCATCACATCCTCTGCCGTCACCATCTCGGGGGCGAGCGAGCGGGACAGCAGATAGGTACCCGCATCCTCCGGATGGCGCGCGCTGACATGGCCGAAACCATCGAGCACGCCCTGTTTGGCGAGAATGCGATTGCCGGTAACGATGTCGGCGATGACTTCCTGTGCGCTGCTCATTGCGTATCCTTTGTGAATCGCGAACTGGTCGCAAATGGCCTGGGTTAAATCAAGCTACTTGGGTGGGAGAGATCGCAGGCAGGCGACCAAAGCGTCGAGGTCATCGACCTTCCTCGTCGCGCAATACGGAATCGCCAGCCGCGGCTTGAGCCTGTGCAGACAGGGCGCCAATCAAAGCGGCTGCGCCGATAACGAGTACCGCCGAACCTCCACCACCTCTTCTGCAGGCTACCCAGTGATGCATTTTGCGCCTCCTCGAGGTGGATGTCAGTAGCGAGAAATGAACGTCTGCAATTTAACCGTTCGGGCCATCCTTGCGCAAGCGCGTCTCGAAGTCGCGCAGGCGCGTGTACAGGGCGCGCCCAAGTCGCGCGATCGGGCGTGTCGCCTCGGTCTGCAGCAAATCAACGCGATGACGCTGGGCGCCGCGCTGGCCCTGATACACCTCTGCATCGATGTGTACGTGTACGACGGTACCCATGATCCACTTGTTCACGCCCACGTCAAGAATGTCGTAAAGCCTGCATTCGTATGCAACCGGCGTCCCCGCCACGCGCGGCGGACGCACCACGGTCGAGGGCGCCTCGAGCAGACCGGTGTGGCCGAACTCGCTCTGGCCATGCGGCAGGTCGTCGGAGCTCTTGACCATTTCGTCAAACATTTTTTCCGGCGAAAGATTGACGACGAACTCGCCGTTGGCGCGGATATTGAGCAGCGTGTCCTTGGGCCTGCCCGCGCCTTGGTCATGGTCGTCACCGCGTGGCCCGCAGGAGAAACCCAGCACCGGCGGCGACGGGCACACCACATTGAAAAAACTGAAGGGGGCGACATTGCTGGCGCCCTCATTGCTGATGGTCGAGACCCAGGCGATCGGGCGCGGCACGATCGAGTCGCGCAGCAGGAAATACATTTCGGTCGGCTGGAAATCGGCCGCAGAGAGGGAAATGGTTTTTGCTTGCGTCATGAAGTGTGTACAGGGAGTGTTTGCGCTGGAGCCAGCGGCAGATCATGGATGTCAGTCAAGTGAAAAATCTGCCTCGCGCGCAACCCTGCGCCAGTTCTCAAGATCGCGCTTTGCGCAACTGGCAAAGGCTGCCTGATTCATATCGATCAACTCGTGACGTTGCGCTACCGCGCTGCGGCCCGTGCCGCATCACTCTGCAGTCAACTTTGACTCTTTCACCAGTCGTACCCAAAACTTGGCGTCCTCCGCCAGAAACTGGGCAAAGTCCTCGGGTGATTTGGACATCGCGGTCTCTGTGCCCTCGCGCGCGAAAGCCTTGGCCGTTTCCGGAAGTTTGACCGCCGCAACACCAGCATCGTAGACACGCTTGATGATCGTCGCCGGTGTACCAGCCGGCACAAAGATGCCGTACCAAAATGACATTTCAAAATCCGGCAGGCCGGCCTCGGTCATCCCCGGCAAGTCGGGCACGAGAGCGGAGCGGTTGCGCGCCGTGATGCCCAGTGCGCGCAAGCGCCCGGCCTGCACGAGAGGCAACACCGAGGGCGGCGTGCCGAAGGTCATTTGCGTGTCTCCCGCGACCACGGACTGCACCGCGAGGCTGCCGCCCTTGAAAGGCACATGCACCATCTCCACCCCGGTCAAACGCGAGAACAGCACGCCCGACAGGTGCGGCGCCGAACCGTTGCCGGAGGACGCATAGTTGAATTTTCCCGGCACTTTTTTCGCTGCCGCAATCAGCTCGCGCAGGTTCGCCACACCGAGTGCCGGGTTAACGGCGATCACCAGCGGCGAGGCGGACACTTGTGTAACCGGAGCGAGATCACTCGCCCGGTAGCCGAGTTTCGGGTTGATGGCAGTGTTAACCGAAATGCTGCTCGGGCTTGCAATCAGCAGCGTGTAGCCATCAGGCGCCGCTTTTGAAACGTACTCCGCTGCAATTGATGAGCCTGCACCGGCGCGGTTCTCGACAATGATGGACTGTCCGAGTGTGCGGCCCATCGGCTCGGCCAGCACGCGGGCGACGTAATCAGCCGCGCCGCCCGGCGCGAAGCCGATGACCAGGCGCACCGGTTTGTTGGGATAGGGGGTTTGTGCCGCGGTAAGCAGGGGCGCAAGCAGCAGCATCGCCACAGCAGGACGCAGGAGCGAGATCAACGTGTTTTTCATGGCGGGGCGAAGTGTGCCATCAATTACAAAAAGACTGTTCCAACTGCCCCAAAAAAAATCGCGCGCCACCTTGCGGGGCGCGCGATTCTGATTTCTGATTTCCGATTTCCGATCCAGCGCGAACTGGCCGACTGGCCATCCAAACGACAGCCTGCGTCGCGCTTACTCCTGCTGAATCCCCGCGAGCACCCAGCTTGCGCGCGCCGTCGCCGGCTTCTCGAGGTTCCACACTTCGCTGAACGGCTCGACGGGGCCGCCCGCGGTTTCGCGGATCATGCCGGACAGACGCACGCTCGCCAACGTCTTGTCGCCCTGCTCTTCGACACCGAGCATTTGCGCATCGAGCGAGACCACGTCGGTAACGTTGGCGACATCACCACGCGCGACCAGGTCAAGCTTGATCTCGGCAAACATTTCGGGCGTGGTGAAGGTGCGGATATCGCCCTCGTTGCGCGTGTCCCACGCCGCCTGCAAACGTACGAAATACATTTTGGCGATATGCAGGAAATCGTCGGTCGAGAAGTCTGCGGGAATAGTCCAGGTGCCGGTACTGGCAGAGGCTGCGGGGGCGCCGGAACCGTCACCAAACGCGGTGGCGGGTGTGAAGGCGGCGGCTGATGCAGCACCACCGGTTGCCGCTGCGGCACTGACGAAGCCGTTTGCAGCCGGCGCACTCGCTGCGGGGGTAAAGGCGGTTGCCGCTGGTGAGAGGACGGGCGATGCGGCCGGCGCAGGCGCCGCAGGTGCGGACGCGTCCGGGGCATTGCCCGCATAAGCCGGTTGCAGTGCGCCACTGTTGGCAGCGCTACGGCTCTTCCACATGCGCCACAGGAAGAACGCGCCAAGCACCAGAGCGCCGATCATCAGCATGGAGCCGAGCATTTCGGCCATGGCACCGCCGAGACCCATATGCGACAACAGGGCTGCGATACCCAGACCAGCGGCCAGACCGGCCAGCGGGCCGAGCCATTTGTTGCGCGCCGGCGCCGGAGCTGCCGCGGGCGCAGCCGGTGCGCCAGGCGCCGCCTTGGGGGCTTCCTTGGGCGCGGCAGGTGCTTGTTTTTGCGTCACATTGGATGACTGCTTGCCGACGGACTTGCCGCCACCCACGCGTGCGGCATCAGCCACTTGAGGCGCCAGCGTCAGACCAGCAAAGGCGGCAATTGATACGCCAAGCAATCCGCGTTTCATCCAGACAGGGAATCTTGCATTCATTTCAGGTCTCCGGTAAGTCGGGGGGCGAGTCGGTTAGATATGGGCAGCATACGCGCAAATCAAGCCGTGCGCGGTGTCGGTGAAACGGGTGGCGCCCGATGCTGAAGTGAGCGCCGCCATAACCATATGACAATAGAGAGATTTAGAACGTTCCAAAGAATACCATTTATAAATGCAGCGCGGTAAGACCCCGTCCAATCGAATATGGCGCCCGACATCCAGCCCCCCAGAGCCATGCCGAGCAGGGTGAACATGATGACGGTGCCGACTCGCGCACCGGCCTCTGCCGGGGGAAAGTATTCGCGCACGATGATCGCGTAAGCAGGCACGATGCCGCCTTGAAACAAGCCGAACATGGCCGACACCAGGTAGAGCGACCAGAGGTCGTCAAACGGTAAAAACAGCAGGAGGGCCAAGCCCTGCAAACCGGAACCGAGCAAGAGCGTGCGCATGCCCCCGATACGGTCACAGATCACCCCGGAGATCAGGCGGCTGACGATGCCGAAGGCCAACATTAATGAGAGCATCTGCGCGCCGCGTGCCGCGCCGTAACCGAGGTCACCGCAGTAGGCGACGATGTGGACTTGCGGCATCGACATCGCCACGCAGCAGGCGGTGCCGGCGATGCACAACAGCACCTGCGCGGCGCGTGGGGTGAGACCGAAAGGCTTGTCCGAAACGTGGGGGGCGGCATTCCCTGGCCCGGCAGACGTAGCAAGCGGCGGACGGCGCCGCAGCAACAGTGCCAGCGCAAACATGACAAGACTGCAAAAAACCCCCAGGCCGATGTAGGTGCTACGCCAGCCATGGGTCTCGATAAAGCCCTGCACAATCGGCGGCCACACCGCCCCCGCCAGGTAGTTGCCGCTGGCACACACCGCCACGGCGATGCCACGCCGTTTGACAAACCAGAGCGAGGTATCGGCGATCAGCGGCGCGAAGGTGGCCGATGCGCCGAGCAGGCCGAGCAGCACGCCATGCACGATGCCAAATACCCAGATGTTGGGGGAGTGGGCCGCCGCGACAAAGCCGAGGCCGATGCCACAGGCACCGATCATCAACGGCACGGTCACGCCGAAGCGATCGGCGAGCCGCCCCATCAGCACGCCACCGGTACCAAAGCCGATCATCAGCAGGGTGTAGGGCAAGGACGCGTCAGCACGCGCCACGCCGAACTCGGCCTGTACGGCCGGCAGTACCACCGCCACGCAATACATGGCACAGCCGCCGAGCGTCATCAACGCCAGGGTGATCGCCAGGCGCAGCATCGCGTAGGGCGAATCGGCCAACTCAACACCGGCGCGCGGTACTGCTTGCTTAGTCATGGGATTTCATTCGGCGGCAAGCCCGAAACTGTTGGTACCAGCCACTCCGCACAGAATGTTCGCCAAAACCGTTGGTGCAGGCGGCTCTGCTGGTCATGCTCGTCGCAGCATCAGCATCATGAAAGCTCGCGCCGCACGATGGCGGCACCGTCGGCCAGCGCCTTGAGCTTGCCGAAGGCGGTGGCACGCGGCAGATATTTCATGCCGCAATCAGGCGCAGGGATCATGCGCTCGGCACTCACGTGTTTCAGACCCGCGCGAATCCGCACTGCCACGTCTTCGGCTGACTCGATCGAAGGGCTACCGAGATCGATCACGCCGAGCAGAATCTTCTTGTTCGACAAATCCTTGAGCATGCCCAGATCAAGCGCAGGTTGCGCGCACTCAATCGAGATTTGCTGCGCCGTCGAATCAGCCAGTTGTGTGAGGAAGGAATAACCGGTCGGCTTCTGCCCCGGCACCACCGCCGCATAACCAAAGCACAGGTGCACCACAGTCGGAATCGTCACGCCTTCGAGCGCGCGATTGATTGCCTTCACGGCAAAGCGGTTGGCCGCCACTGGATCGTTGCGCAGCCATGGCTCGTCGAGCTGAATCACGTCGGCCCCGGCGGCCTGCAGATCCAGCACTTCCTGGTTCACGGCGGCGGCGAAGGCCATCGCCATCTCGTCCACGTCAGCGTAGAACTCGTTGTGCGCCTGCTGCGCCATGGTGAAGGGGCCAGGCAACGTGATCTTGATCTTGCGCTCGGTGTTGGCGCGCAAAAATTGCAAGTCACGCACTTCAACGGCGTGGCGGCGCTTGATGGCGGCATGCACACGCGGCACCTTGGTCTGACGTCCGGCGGCATTGGTGATGATGGCCGGGTTGTCGGCGTCAATGCCATCGAGCGCGGCAACGAAATAGTTGGAGTAGCTCTCGCGCCGCACTTCACCGTCGGTAATGATGTCGATGCCGGAACGCTCCATGTCTCGAATCGCGAGGATGGTGGCGTCGTCCTGCGCCTCCTGCAAACGCTCTGGCGCGATGCGCCAGAGTTCGTGCATGTTGACGCGCGGCACGCCCTTGGAGAGTAGATCACGGTCAACCAGCCAGTCAGGCTGCGGGTAACTTCCTACTACGGTGGTGGGGAGGAGCATGGGAGGCGATCAGATTGAAAAGTGGAAGAAATGGAAAACGGAAGGTGAACCGCGCAAGCCATCAGCGGAGCAGCAGGCATTTTGCCGCATCCTGCACGGCTCCTCACAAGGCGCGGGGCGTGCGCACCTACGCGGGCATGGGCTGCACTTCGCGCTCAACCCGGCGCCCCAGCGCGCGTGTGGCTATTTTGATGTCGTAGGCAGATTGGAGATTGATCCAGCTTTGCACATCACCGCCGAAATAACGCGTGAGACGCATCGCCGTATCAACGGTAACGCCGCGCCGCTCCAGCACGATGTCGTTGATGCGTGAAGCGGGGACGCGCAAGGCCAGCGCCAGAGCATTGGCCGACAGGCTGAGGGGCTTCAAATAATCTTCGCGCAGCACCTCGCCCGGGTGCACCGGGCGCAGGCCATTTTTGGGAGCGGCTTTCGTCATGGCAACCTCGTCATTCAGTGATAGTCAACAATTTCAACATCGTGCGCACCGTCGCTCTTCCACACAAAACAAATGCGCCACTGCGCGTTGATGCGAATGCTGTGCTGGCCCTTGCGATCACCGGCCAGCGCCTCAAGCCGGTTTCCCGGCGGCGCGCGCAATGCATCCAGCACCGCCGCGCTATCGATCTGCTGCAATTTCCGTTGCGCCACTGCGGCGATATTGGCGAAACGTTTGACCCGCCCGCCCGCAAAAAAGTCGGCCGCATCCGGATCAGAAAAGGAAACGATCATGCCGATAGTTTATACCGTTTGCCGGTAAATGGCATGATTCCGCGCACTGGTTCAGTCTACGAAACAATGCAATTTCTCATCAACGCCGGCCTGAAACTCTTGGTACGAGCGGATCGCACGGCCAATGCCACGGAAGCCGTTGGTGAGAGCGGCTTCCAGCCGACATGCCAGATCCATTTCTCAACTTCGCCGTTCATAGTCGCAACATCACCGCACCGATTGATGGCGTGTTGGCAGCAGATTGATGGCGAAGGTAAGCGGGAGCGAGAGGAGTACCATTCCTGCAAAGGCTACACAGCCACACCTGAGACAGCTTTTGTGGAGCAAGGGGCCGAACAATATGTATGGCAGCAAGGAATCACCGGGAAATCAGCCTGTTGTCAATGTGCCTGCCGTTTTGTCCGTCGCGCTCGATGGTTTTTCTGGAAATCTTGGGTCTCCGTCATTGCGATAGGTTTACTGTCGAACCCCATCACCGGAGTGCATACCCCATGTTGCTTGTGATCCTCGGGGCCGGTTCGTCTTATGACTCCGTGCCTGCGTATCCACCTGCAGAATACCCAGACAAGCCTGAACGGCCGCCTCTCGCTGATTCGTTATTTGAGGATCGGCCGATCTTTAGAGATGGGATACGGGCGTTCCCCGCAATCCAGCCGATTGTTCCGCTACTTCAGCGTCGCCATGGCCGATCTTTGGAACAGCAGCTTCAAATACTCGCCAGAGAATCCGCAGGTCACGCCGCTCGAACGCAGCAACTGATGGCAGTGCGCTACTACATTCAGTACATTCTGCGACAAAGTGAAAGTGAATGGCTCTGGAACGTAGCGGGCCATGTCACCAACTTCAAGTCCATGCTCGACGAGATCGACCGGTGCGTCCCGAAGGGCTATGCCGTGTCAATCGTGTCATTCAACTACGATCGTCTTGTTGAAGACGCGCTGAGAAGCTGCGGAATTCCTATTGCAACGCTGGACGACTATGTCTCCGACAGTCGATTCAAGTTGTTCAAGGTGCATGGCTCTGTTGATTGGGTTCGTCGCACTGGCGTCAAAGCGGCCGGTATTGCTGATCCACCCAACCAATGGGGCGCGATGGCCGCCGTGATTGAGCGAGCCGCAAGCCTCACTCTTGCAAAAGACATTCTGATCTCGACCGACTACCCAAGCGGCATGCTGCAAGATGAACTCGTCGTACCCGCTCTGGCTATCCCACTGGAAGACAAGACGGAGTTTGAATGCCCACAGGAGCATCTGTCCCTCCTAGGCGACCTTCTGAAAGAGGCCGACGATATCCTTGTCATCGGATGGCGGGCCACCGAGAATCACTTCCTGCGCTTGCTGACGTCAAATGGCCCCTCGCATCGAAACGTACTCATCGCCTGCGGCACCTTGGAAGAGGGACAGGACACCTCAGAGAGACTACAGAGTGCGGGTCTCCGGGCTCAGTTTGAAGTCTTTCCAGGAGGGTTTACCGATCTCGTAACCAAGCGTCACTACACCCGATTTCTTCAAGACGTCGTGTGCCGGTAAAGCTGGCTGTGCATGCAACCATGTTTCCATCACAGGAAAGTCATAAATGACAATCAACACTCTCGCCACTTGGCATCAACTCGTGGAAACCCGGAATGCTGGCGGCCTTGACGCGCTGCTCTCCGACCAAGTCGTCTTCCACTCTCCGGTTGTGCATACCCCGCAAGCCGGAAAGGCGATCACCACAACGTATCTCGCCGCAGCCTTTCATGTCTTCTTCAACGAGTCATTTCGCTACGTGCGCGAGGTCACCAGTGACCGTGACGCCGTGCTTGAATTCCAGGTGGAGATCGACGGCATCGGCGTGAACGGTGTGGACATGATCACGTGGGATAAAGAGGGAAAGATCGTGGAGTTCAAGGTGATGATTCGCCCGTTGAAGGCGATCAACCTGATCCATCAGAAAATGGCGGCGATGCTGGTCAAACAGCAAGCGCATTGACCCGCGCCCGGCATGGCGGGGGCAAGGTGGCGCGCGCCGCGCTTGCCGCACTACTCAACCTTCGCCCCCGACAATTTGACGATCCGCCCCATGCGCTCGGCTTCGCTTTTCATCAGCGCGTTGACCTGATCGAGTGTGAGGTTCATTGGCGTCATGCCCTGCGGCAGCAGTTGCCTGTCGACGAACTCCTGGTTCGAGAGCATGGTGGCGACGGCGGCGTTGAGGCGCGCCACCACCTCGCGCGGGGTGCCGGCCGGAGCAAAAAAGCCGTACCACGCGCCAATGTCGAGATCTTTCGCGCCCACCTCAATAAAGGTCGGCACCTCGGGGAGCAGCGGCGAGCGTTTGTCACCCGAGATCGCCAGCACCTTGAGGCGCCCGGCCTTGAGGAAGCCCTGCACCGTCGGAATCGCCGGGAAGGTGAACACCACCTGGCCGCCGATCACGTCAGCCACGGCCGGTGCGGAGCCTTTGTAGGGCACATGCACCATGTCGGAGGCAGTGAGCTTTTTGTACATCTCGCCCATCAGGTGCGCCTGGCTGCCGACGCCGTAAGAGCCATAGCTGATGGTGCCTGACTTGGCCTTGGTGTAGGCCACCAGTTCGGCGAAAGTGTTTACCGGCAGGTTGGACGCCACCACCAGCGAGAGATTGAGATAGGCCACCGTCGCCACCGGCGTGAAGTCACGCGCCATGTTGTAGGGCAGTGTGGCGAACAGCAGCGGGTTGAGCACGAAGGTGGCGTCGTTGGTGAACAGCAGCGTGTAGCCATCCGCCGGTGCTTTGGCCACCGCCTCGGCACCGATGCCGGTGTTGGCCCCGGGCCGATTGTCGACCAGCACTTGCTGGCCGAGAATTTCACCGAGGCGTTGCGCCACGACGCGCCCCATGATGTCAGTGGCACCGCCGGGTGCATAAGGCACGATGATGCGGATTGGCTTGGCGGGATACGTTTGCGCGAGCGCCACGCCGGCCGGCACAATGCTTAACAGCGCGGCGCTCGCTGCCAGCGCGAGGGATTGGACAAATCGTTTCATCTGCTTCTCTCCGGTTCGGTTCACATCAGATCTGCGGGCGGTGCGGCAGCGATGGCACCGGTACTGCAGTGTGAGCATGAGTGTAACGCACGCCTTTTGCCGACTTTGCCGACATGAGGGCGAGAGCGAGGATCTGTTCAGTGTCTTCCTCAAACCGCCCTGCCGCAATTGGCAGCAATGCTGTCGGCAATGCGGGGAATCAATCCCGGCGGCAGATCGTGACCCATGCCGTCAATGATCTCCAACTGCGCGCCGGGGATTTTGCCAGCGAGATCCACGCCGCTGGCCATAGGTACCAGCGGGTCATCACGGCCATGCAGCACCATCGTTGGCATTTTGATGTCACGCAACAACAGGGTGCGATCACCCGATGCGGCGACCGCAACCAATTGGCGCATCACACCGTGTGGGAAGTAGCTGCGCCGCACGCCACGCCCGACGCGTTC
>JANLTL010000276.1:0-4349 GCA_031362905.1 Burkholderiales bacterium
TCGAACACAGCCGGCGCAGTCGCAGAACGATTGGGCAGACGGTGGGTCGGAATAGAGTTGCTTGAGGAATACCTCGAGGCGAGCAAGTTCCGATTCGGTGGTTAGGCGGCTGGCCACGACCATTTGTGCTGGCGACTTTGCGCTGCGTTCATTCAATGGACCGCCAACGAGTCGCTCTTGGGGATTTGAAACACTATGAAACCAAAGTCGATAGGCTCTATGTCCGTCTTCGAAGCCTATCGCCGCGCCGCCATCAGCCAGTTGCAACCGGCGATGCTGCTGCTCGCCATCGGTCCCGTGGTGGTCGCGGGCCTGTTCTGGCTCGGGGTGATGTGGTGGAAGTGGAGCAGCTTGCTCGCGGCGCTCGATACCTTGCTCAAGGCGCTGCCGCTGCTCGAATCGGTGAGCGAGCGGCTGCTGCTGTTCGGCGTCAAGGTCATCCCGTTCATCGTGATGGCGTTCGCGTTCGTCGCGCTGTTTGTGCCGCTCACCATGCTCACCGCCTTAGGCTTCGTCAGCGTGGTCGGCATGCCGATCATGGCGCGCCATGTGGCGGCACGCGACTACCCGGGGCTCGAGCGCCGGCACGGCGGCAATTTCGCTGCCTCGCTCGGCAATTCGCTGGTGGCCTTGTTCTGGTTCCTGCTGTGGGCGGTGCCAACGTTTGTGTTGTGGTTCGTGCCCGTGGTCGGATTATTGATTCCCTTGTTCTTGCTCGGCCGCCTCAACGCACGGGTGCTGCGCTACGACGCGCTGGCTGAACATGCCGACGCCGGTGAGTTGCGGCGGCTGGTTGCCGCGCCGGAGCTTCAATGGGGCTGGCTCGGCCTTGTGGGCGCGTTGATGAACCTGATTCCGTTTCTCTGGTTCTTCTCCACCACCCTCACCGGGCTTGCCTTCATCCACACGGCGCTCGATGCCTTGAATGCCGAACGCACCCGATCACTTGGTCGAGGCCAACCAGTTGCCGTGCCAGCGCTTGAATAGCTGCAGCTGGGATTGCGCGTAGTGTCTCTGGCTCGGCGAGAGCTGGTCGCTCAAATTGAAATGCCGTTCGTATTCCGGGTTGCCCTCGAGCACCATGAGGTACTTGTAATAAAGGACCAGGTCGACACCTTCGTCGAATGACGACAGCACGCCGAGCGCAGCGTCGAGTTCCCGCGCCTGGCGCAGCGCTCTCGCATCGCCTTGCGCAGCGGCCTGGCTGAGCGCGACGAGGTGCAGGACCTCCATGGGCAGCACGTTGCCAATGCCGGTAATGGTGCCGACTGCGCCGCAATTGACGTAGCCATGCACGACCTGGGTGTCCACGCCCACCAGCAAGGAGAGCGCAGCGTCATGGCCGGTGATGTTCTCGGCCGCATAGCGCAATGCGGCCGCACCGCCGAACTCCTTGAACCCCACGAGGTGCGCGTACTGCTTGCGCAATTCGAAGAACAGATCGGCTTTGGTTTCGTATCCATAGTAAGGGCTGTTGTAGATCACCGACGGAAGATCAACCGCCGCTTCGAGCACCCGCTGGAAATGGTCGCGTTGCGCCGCGACCGACGAACCGCGCGACAACACGCGCGGAATCAGCATCAGCCCCTTGGCGCCGGCTTTCCTGGCATGCGCCGCGAGAGCGGCTGCGCGCTGGGAGTTCTGCGCCCCGGTTCCCACAATCACCGGTACGCCGCCCTTGACGAGCTGCTCGACCCCCTCCATGCGTTGCTCGTCATCAAGCAGGGGCCAATCTCCCATGGAACCGCAGTACACGACGGCCGACATGCCTGCGGAAATGAGCTCCTGGCCCTTGCGCACCAGCGCGCTGAAAACCGGCTTGCCATCGGCGCCACAGGGCGTCATCAACGCGGGGATGACCCCCGTAAAAACACTGCTGGACATCACAATTCCTTTCTTGCTGCGACGCGTGGTCGGTGGCTGCTGCATTGCCTCGCAGCCGCCCGGGGTTTATCTGGAGTGCGCTTAGAGAGATTTGCCGGCCTTGCGAAGCTCGGCCAGGATCGGCGCTTTGGGCAACCAGATCTTGTCGTATTGAGCGACCACCGCCTCGGCATCCGCCGCATTAGCGTTGCGAAATGGAATTTTGGTCGCCTTGAACTGCTCGATGAGCTTGGGCTCGTTGTCGGCCAGCTCGTCGATCTGAGTGTTCAGAGCTGTCTTGACAACGCGCGTGATCACATCGCGATCGGCGGCCGGCAGGGCTTGCCACACGCGCCCGGAAACCAGCGCGATCACCGGCATGAAGATCGCGTTCATTTGCAGGATCGATTTTGAAACCTTGTCGAAGCGCTGGTTCCAGGAGAACTCAAGGTCGGCCTCGAGGCCGTCAACCTGGCCGTTCGACATGGCGTCAAACACCTGCGGCGTCGGAATCGGGGTCGGTGCGGCGCCGAGAAGCTGGTAGAAATCGCGATAGGCGGGCGTCGGGTTGATGCGCAGCTTCATGCCCTTGATGTCGGCGATCTTCGAGATATCTTTTGACGAGAAGATCGCGCGCATCCCGGTGATGCCCCAGGCCAAGCCAATCGTGCCGGTTTCTGCCGGCAACACGTCGAACAGGCGCATCGCCACCGGATGGCGCACCAGCTTGGCGATCTTTGCAGTGGAATCGACCACATAGGGCGCGGTGATGGCGGCGATGGCCGGCACGCGTGAGCCCAGTTCCGCAGCCATGATCCAGCCCATGTCGAGCGCACCCGTTTGCATTTGCTGCAGCATCGCCGCTTCATTGCCCAGCTGTCCGGAATGAAACACCGTTAGCGACAGCCTGCCATTGGTTTCTGCCTTGAGCAGTTCACCCACCTTAAGGGCAGCGCGGTTCCAGGGATGACCGTTCGGCGTCAGGATGCCGAGGCGAAATTCGCGCGCCTGCGCCAGGGAAAGCGAAGGGGCCGCCAGTGGCAGGGCGGCAGCAGCGGCAATCAGTTTGCGACGAGACAGTTTCATGATCGAGGATCCTCCAGATTTCGGGTTGGGTTACTTCAACAAGGCCAGCGACAGGGACGGGTAAACGGACAGCAAAACCAGCAACACACAGGAAACAATGAAGAAAGGCAGAGTGACGAGAAACATTTTTCCGGGCTTGGCGCCGGTCACCGCAGCCGCGACGAAGAAGCACAGCCCCACCGGCGGGGTCAGCAGGCCCAGCACCAGGTTGACCACCACCACGACGCCAAAGTGGCGCGGGTCGATGCCGTACACCTCGGTGGCGATCGGCAGCAGGATCGGCACCGTCATGATGAGGCCTGGCACGCCGTCGATGACGGTACCGATCAGCAGCAACACCAGGCTGACCAGCAGCAGGAAGGTAACCGGGTCCTTGGCGATGGCCTGCACCATCCCCGCCACCGATTGGGGGATCTTGCCGTACACCAGCACCCAGGAAAACACGGCTGCGGCCGCGACCAGGAACAGCACGATGGAGGAATAGACCCCCGCCCGCAGCATCATTTCCGGCAGCTTTTCAAAGCGGAATTGCTTGGTCCAGTAGCGCCCGATCAGGATCGCTGCGACTGAACCGACGGCGGCGGCTTCGGTTGCATTGGCGAGCCCCGTCAGGATCGAGCCGACGATGACGATGGGGATCAACAGGGTCGGGGCGGCGTCCAGCACCGTGGCAACTCTTTCCTTGAGGGTTTGCATGTCGCCGCGCGGGTAGTGGTAGACGAAGCCCATGAGGGCAATGACCACACAGAACATCACCGTGAGGATGATGCCGGGCACGATGCCGGCGATCAGCATGTCGCCCACCGACACCTGCGCGAGCGTGCTGTAGACCACGAACATCACCGACGGCGGGATGATCGGGCCGAGCATGCCGCCGTAGGCTGTGAGGCCGGCCGCGAAGGTCTTGTCATAGCCTTTCTTTTCCATCTCAGGCACCATGATCTGCGACATGATCGCAACCTGCGCCGTGGCCGAGCCGAGGATCGATGCCACCATCATGTTTGCCAGGATGTTGACGTAGGCCAAGCCGCCTTTGAGGGAGCCGACAAACGCCATCGCGAGGCTGACGATGCGCTGCGTGATACCGCCGCCATTCATGATCTCGCCGATCAGGATGAACAGCGGAATGGCAATCAGGCCGTAGCTGTCGACGCCGCCGAAGAGCTGCAGCGGATAGTTCTGGAACAGCACGGGATTGCCGGTGGCGGCGATGTAGAAGGCCGCGCCCAGGCACAGGCAGACGCCGATGGGCACGCCGACCAGCAGCAGCGCAATAAAACCGGCCAGGGTCAGCATCTCAGTTGATCCCGTCAGCCTGGGCCAGCGAGATCATGAATGGCGGCGGTATCACGCAGCGCATCGTCAGCCTCGCGATGGCGTTTGTCGGCTCCCTCAAAGGC
>JANLTL010000299.1:0-1565 GCA_031362905.1 Burkholderiales bacterium
TCCCTCGAGGACGAATAAAGGTCTCCGAGAATGGGCCAATGCCAACCCAAAATCGACATCGTGGACAAAAAAATGACCCAATATCGATAAACAAATCATCAACTTACACCGAACTTTCGAGGAAACGTTGGGACACTAGTGACGCGGATACCAAAACTCAAGCACCCACGCGCCTCTCAGGCCGAAAACACTTGGAACGCCCCACCAGCGCTAGAGTTTCAATACCAGAACTAATCCGCCTTGATCTTCGATTTCTTCACCACATCGCTCCAGCGTGCGGCCTCGAGCTTGATGAATTCGGCGAATTCTTTTGGTGTATTGGTTGCGGGCTCGGCGGCTTCGGCGGCGAGGCGTTCCGCCACGGCGGGTGTTTTGCCGGCGGTCGTCGCCGCTTGCACCAGTTTCTGGATGATGGCGTCTGGCGTACCGGCGGGTGCCAGCAAGCCGTACCACTGTGAGGTTTCAAATCCCGGGTAGCCGGATTCGGCGATCGTCGGCACATCTTTCAGCGCGGGCGATCGCTTGGCGGTGCCAACCGCAATCGGCCGCAGCGTGCCGGCTTTTACATGCGCCATCAACGGTGGCGCGCCAGTGAATGTGGCATCGAGCCGGCCTGCGAGCAGATCGGTCATCATCGGGCCGGTGCCTTTATAGGGCACGTGGGTTGCCGTGAATCCCGCCGTCAACGCGAGATACGCCATCGCAAGGTGACCTGAACTTCCGTTCCCGGCTGAGCCGTAATTCAATGCGTCGGGATTTTTCTTCGCGAACTCCACCAGCTCTTTCAGATTTTTCGCTTTCACTTTCTCCGAATGCACCACCAGCATGCTCGGCACTTTGGCGAGCAAGGTGATCGGCACGAAATCCTTGACCGGGTCATACGGCAATTTTTCAAACATGGCCGGATTTACGGCGAGCGTACCGACGTGGCCAAGGATGATGGTGTAGCCATCCGGTGCGCTGGTTTTGGCCTCCTGCATGGCGATGTTGCCGGCACCGCCGGGTTTGCTTTCAACGACGACGGTCTGGCCCAGGGTCTTTTGCATTTCCGCCGCGAACGAGCGCGAGACGATATCCGAGCTGCCGCCGGGCGCAAACGGCACCAGCAAGCGAATCGGTTTGTTGGGATAGTTTTGCGCGTACGCCATGCTGGAAACGCACATCAGCAACGCCAACGCGGCCCGCCCGCAACTTGCGACCATCTTTCGTTTCGCCTTCATCTCTCGTCCTCTCCCATCATCCGTTTCAGGTGTGCGTACCGGCTGAAAAACCCGCTTCCGGTACAATCAATTTCAACTTTAACCGACCTCGACAGAATTCACCATGACCACCCCCAAATACCGCTCCTTCGCCATCACTCAAGGCAACGAACGCGCCCCCAACCGCTCCATGCTGCGCGGCATCGGCTACCAGGATGCTGACTTCAAGAAACCCTTCATTGGCTTGGCCAACGGCCACTCCACACTGAACCCCTGCAACGCCGGCATCCAGCCACTGGCCGATGCCGCCGACAAAGCCATCCGCGAAGCCGGCGGCATGCCGCAGATGTTCGGCACCATCACCGT
>JANLTL010000116.1:0-8678 GCA_031362905.1 Burkholderiales bacterium
GTTTCGGCGCAAGGTGCATATTGGATACCTGGCGGCGATTGTTGCGGCTTCCAATGCCGGCGGTTCCGGCAGCGTGGTCGGCGATACCACCACGACCATGATGTGGATCGACGGCGTCAACCCGGTCGATGTACTCGGCGCTTACGTGGGCGCCGTGACCGCGCTATTGTTCTTCGGCATCGCCGCCGCGCGCCAGCAGCATGCGTACAACCCGATCACCAAGGACGCGCCACCTGGCATGCAGGTCGATTGGGCCCGCCTGGGCATTGTTGGATTTATCCTGATCGTGGCGATTGGGGCCAACGTGACCGCCAATCTCAAGTTTCCGCAGGTGCTGGACCACTTTCCGGTCATCGGTGCGGCGGTGTGGGTGGCGATCCTGCTGGCAACGCCGCTGCGCAAGCCCGAGTGGTCATTGTTGCCTGATGCGCTCAAGGGCACGATTTTCCTGCTCTCGCTGGTGACGATTGCCTCGATGATGCCGGTCGAACATCTGCCAGTCGCGTCGTGGCAGACCGCACTGGGCTTGGGATTCGTTTCGGCCGTGTTCGACAATATCCCGCTGACGGCGCTGGCACTCAAACAAGGGGGCTATGACTGGGGTTTCCTGGCTTATGCCGTAGGTTTTGGTGGTTCCATGATCTGGTTCGGGTCGTCCGCCGGCGTGGCGCTGGCCAACCAGTTCCCGGAGGCGCGCTCGGTGGGTGCGTGGCTCAAGGGCGGCTGGCACGTGGCAGTGGGTTATGTGCTCGGTTTCTTCGTCATGCTGGCCATCGTTGGTTGGCATCCCACCGAGAAACGCGTCAAGGGCGGGAGCAGGCCAGCGGCGGTGACAGCGCCTGCAGCCCTGGCACCAGCGGCACCAGCCGCACCAGCCGCACCAGGGCGACCCACCAAGGCATCCGCTGATCCGACCAAGACGCCGTCGGCGGAACCGGTGGGCGGCGACGCGCAAGACCTGCTCAAGAAGGGCTACTAAGCTTGATGGCAAGCCTTGCCCCGACCGCCTTGCAACTCGTGGCGGCACTCCTCTTTGCCGTCGCGCTGGCGCACACCTTCGCGACTCCGGTGTTTCACCGCTTGGCACACAAGCACCCGCACCACGCAGGTGCGTTTCATTTGCTTGGAGAGGTGGAGGCGGTGTTCGGCTGCTGGGCGATGATTTTGATGGTCTGCATGTTCGCTCTGGCCGGCAAGGCCGATGCGCTGGCCTATCTCGATACCCGCGAATTCACCGAACCCATGTTTGTCTTTGCCGTCATGCTCGTGGCTGCCAGCCGCCCCATCGTCGAGGCGGCGGCGCATCTGGTGCGTCTGACCAGCGCCATGATTCCCGGCCCACGCGCCCTCTCGCTGTTTTTCTGCCTGCTGGCGCTGGTGCCACTGCTTGGTTCGTTGATCACCGAGCCCGCGGCCATGACGCTGGCGGCCATGCTGCTGCGCGACCGTTTCTTTTGCGCCGCGTTGTCGATGCGGCTGCGCTACGCGATCGTCGGGTGCCTGTTTGTCAATATTTCGATTGGCGGCGTCTTGACTCCGTTTGCGGCACCGCCGGTGCTGATGGTTGCCGCCAAATGGGGCTGGGACACCGGCTTCATGTTGTCCACGTTCGGGTGGAAGGCGGCAATCGCGGTTGCCGTCAACGCGGTGATTCTGGCGTGGGCGTTTCGCCGCGAGATCCTGCGCGTCTCCGTCGAAGAGGCCCCGGAAGCCGAGCGGCGCCCGTCCTGTCCGCCATTGGTCACGGGCATCTCCCTGCTGTTCCTCTTCGGCATCGTGTTTTTTGCCCACAACGCCGAGGTCTATCTTGGCTTGCTGATTTTTTTCCTCGGATTCGCACAGGCCTATCCGCAGTACCAGGACCGGTTGATCCTGCGCGAGGCATTCCTCGTGGCGTTCTTCCTGGCGGGGCTGGTTGTGCTCGGAGGGCAGCAGCAATGGTGGCTTAAACCCTTGCTGCTGTCGATGAGCGAGACCCAGGTGTTTTACGGTGCAGTCGCCTTGACCGCCGTGACCGACAATGCCGCGTTGACCTACCTCGGTTCGCTGGTAGACGGGCTCTCGGACGGCTTCAAGTACGCACTCGTCGCAGGCGCGGTTGCCGGTGGCGGGTTGACGGTGATTGCCAATGCGCCAAACCCGGCTGGGTTCTCCATTCTCAAAGGGCATTTCGAGGATGAGGCGATCAGCCCGCTGGGGCTATTGTTGGCCGCATTGCCGCCAACGGTCGTCGCCGTCCTGGCGTTTCGCTACCTCTGACCTGGCTGGCGTCCGGCTGCCGTCCAGTGGGTGAGCAGCCGTCAAGATTTTGAGCAGGACGCCTATCAGGGAGGCATGGCAAGAAGCAAGACCGGATGCCCAATTCCCCATGCCGCGAGTTTCAGCGCTGCGCGCCCGTCACTTCGAACGCCGCGCACGCGTCCTGCGCCGTCAGACGCTTGAGGGCTGGCATCGCCAACCGCAATTGTTGGCGCAGCTGCCAGGGTGGATTGACCACGAACACGCCGCTGCCATGCAGTCCAATTCCATCGTCGGCGGTGGCCTTGACACTGAGGGTCACGTTCAGCCAGTTGTGTGGCGTGACAGTAGCGGCTCCCATGAGACGTTCCAGGTGCATAGGCAATTCGCGCGCGTCGCGGCGTGCTACCTGTGGATACCAAATGGCATACACGCCTGACGGGAATCGCTGCAAGGCATCGCGCAGCGTGCTGACAACCCGCGCGTAGTCCTGCTTGTCCTCGTAGGACGGGTCGATTAATACCAGCGCGCGCCGCGAGGGCGGCGGCAGCAGTGCTTTCAATCCCTCAAAGCCATCTTCGGCACGCACCTGGACGCGCCTCCTGGTGGCGTGAAAATATTCGCGCACTACGCCGCTCTCGGTCGGATGCAGTTCAAACATGCGCAGTGGGTCTTGCGCGCGCGTCATTTGCAGCGCGATCTGCGGGGAGCCAGGGTAGGCGGTCAAGCCACCCCCCTGGTTGAAGTTGCGGATTTGCGCGACATACTCGGCGAGTATTTCGGGCAAGTCGGCTTGACGCCACAGGACGCCAATGCCGGATTCAAACTCGGCATTTTTTGCCGCATAGCTGCCCGGGTCGAGCGAGTAGGCGCCGGCGCCGGCATGGGTATCGACCACCATGAAGGGCTTGTCTTTGGCCTTCAAGTGCGTCAACAATTGCACCAGCACCACGTGCTTGAGGACATCAGCATGGTTGCCCGCGTGAAACCCGTGTCGATAGCTGAACATGGGCCGAGATTACCAGTGCCGGGCGGTTTCGGCTGAAACTGGCTTGTGGCCTGGTTTCGCCGGGGTTCTTCGTTGTGAACCGTTGACTACCAACGATCTTCGCAGCATTTCCTGTATAACCCTTGTGTCGCAAGCGTCTTCGGGGTGGGGTTGCGGCGGCGCTTTCGTTGCCGCGATGCGACGAAATGGCCTTCCAGATCAATCTTTTGGTAGCGACTGGCGAGGTGAATGTCTAAGATGTATGACGTTGGCATGCGACCGCGGGTCCGTAAGTGCCGGTCCGAAAGGACAAGGAGGGCATGAAGCACCAAAGCGCAGCCATCGCTTTTTGTCGTTTCGCAGTCCCGTTGTATTTCATTCCATCCCCGAGGAGATCACCATGTTGCTGTCCCGCGCCCCCATCGATGCAATGCCCGCCCGCCTTCCCTTTGCTGCCGCAGCGCCGCGAGCGTCAGCGCCTGCTGCCGGCATGAAAGAAGAATTGCTGCCATTCACGGTGCGCCTGGTACGCGAGGAAGATGACGTACGCAAAGCAGTGTCGGTGCGCCATTCCGCTTACGCGCGCCATGTGCCGGTGATGGCCGAGAAACTGGTGAACCCCGAGGCGACCGATTTTGAAGATGGCGTTGCGGTGTTGCTCGCCGAGTCCAAGCTTGACGGCGCGCCACTCGGCACCATGCGCATCCAGACCAACCGTTTCAAGGCCTTGTCAATCGAACAGTCGATTGAGTTGCCCGATTGGCTCAAAGGCCGCCCGCTCGCCGAAGCGACACGCCTTGGTGTTGAACAGGGCCGCACTGGCACCTTCGTCAAGACAGTGCTGTTCAAGGCGTTCTACCGTTATTGCATCGCGGAAGGTATCGATTACATGGTGATCGCCGCACGCGCGCCGCTTGACCGCCAGTACGACAAGCTGATGTTCTCCGACATTTTCCCCGGCGCTGGCTTCATGCCGATGCGCCATGGCGGCAATTTGCCGCATCGCGCGCTGAACTTCGACGTGCGTACTGCAGAGCAGCGCTGGGCGGCGGCGGCGCATCCCATGTTTGATTTCATGACGCGCACCCACCATCCCGACGTCGATGTGAGCGCTGTGGGCATTCGGGCTGTTGCCGCTGCCACAGTTGCGGCCACGATGCACCCCGCTGCGCCTGCGGCACGTCCTGGGTGGCAGCGTGCTCCAGTGCGTACAGCTGTAGCGCTGCACGCCTGAAGATGCCCCGGCGGGCCATGATCTCACTGCATACCGGTTAAATGCTCACGCCTTCCGGTTTGCGGTGCGCAGAGTCTGTGAAAATGTCCTCCATCGATGCCTCCCATGGATGAAGTCCTTCTGAGCTGGACCGGTGTCAAGGCGCGTGCAGCAGCGGTTCTGGACGCTGCGCTGCGCCTGATTTCGCTCTACGCTCTGCCGTTGACGATTGCCCTGGTGACGGTGGTCGCGCTACTGGCGTGGGATGCCAAATACAGCGATGGCGGCGCCAATGCTTTGCCTCTGCGCGTGCTCGAACAGACAGCGGGCGACATGGCTCCGGATGAAGCACGGGTCCGCCTCACGCGCGAGGCGACGGTGCGCCACAAAGACACCAGCCTGTCGGAGCGGCCATTCTGGTTCCGTTTTGACGTGCGCGCGCAGCCGGATGAGCCGGTCACGATAGATCTGCCGTCGCGCCACACCGCTGAAGTGGCGTGTTGGAATGCTGCGACCTTGCAACCATTGGGATCGGCGAACAGGGTGACCGCAACCGGATCGATGGCGAATGCGAAGTCCGGATTTGCCATCGATCTGGGCCGGGTGCGCGCCACCACGTCGATTTTGTGCAGGGCGTCGTTCATTGGCCCGGCGCGGATTACCGTGGCGCAATGGGCCACGGCGCAGTTCGAGGCGTCTGCGCACGACTTCCACCGCCGCGCTGGCCTGCTCGACGGTGGCCTGATTGTGCTGGCCGTGTTTGTGCTGATGACGGCGGCGATCAATCGCGAGCCGGTCTATGTGTTGTTTGCAGCCTGGCTGATCTGCAATCTGCGCATGGGCGCCATATCGTCGGGCTGGGATTTCCAATGGCTCGGGCAGGTAGTGCCGGTCACGTGGCTGCCGCAAAGCCGGCTGCTGACGGTCGCGGCCTACTTCACTCTGACCGGCATGCTGTTCCGTCAGATGTTTCGTGACGATCTGCTGCGCTTCGGCTATAGCGGGGCGATGCGTGCCGCGCACGGCGTCGCACTCGTGTTGTTGCCGGTCGCACTGTTGGTGCCGTATGCAAAGGCGCTGCCCCTGATGTGGGTCGCGAGCACCGGGGGAATTGCCGTATTGATGTATTTTCTGGTACGCATTCTTGCCCACACGCGCTCGTCGGTAGCGGGCTGGTATGGTGCTGCGTTGAGCATCACCTTGGTGGCTTCGCTCTACGAAGTCATCGCCGCCGCCCTCGGCGTCAAGGAGTTGATTGGTTCGATCAACAGCGTGACGGCCGCCCTGTCATCGAGCCTGATGGCCGCATTTGCCATTGCCGAGCAAATCCGTCTCGAACGCAAGCAGCGCATCCAGGCCGAAGCGGAACTCCGGGTCACCTATGACGTGGTGCCGGTGGGTCTGTTTACGCTCGATGCGCGCGGCGGTTTCATTGGCGGTAACCCGGCATTGCGAGACATGCTCGGTGTCAACGAAGAAGCCTTGCGGCATGCGCGCTGGAGCACGTTTTTCGCCGACGGATCCTGGCAGCGCTTGCAAGACCTGGTAGCCCCCGCGGGGGCTGCCGAGATTGAGCTTGACGGTGCCGCGCCGGCGGCGGGTGCGGAGACTAAGCGCTTTCTCGTCAAGGCAGCCCTGGCCGAGGAACGCATCGAAGGCTCCTTGCAGGACATCACCGAGAAATCGAAAGCGATCGCGCGCCTGCATTTTCTGGCAGAAAACGATTCACTCACCGGCACCCACAACCGGCGCGGCATCGAACGCCTGCTCAGTGAGGCGCTGGCGCAGATGCCGGCTGGCCTGCCGCTGGCGGTGGCCTATCTCGACCTTGACCGCTTCAAGCTGGTCAACGACCTTTACGGCCACTCGGCGGGTGACGAGGTGTTGCGCCAGGTATGCATGCGCGTGCGCGAAATGCTGACGGTGGGGCAATCGCTCGGCCGTATTGGCGGCGACGAATTCGTCATCGTGTTCGCCGGTACCCCGATCCGCCCGGCGGCGTGGAGCTGCCGCGGGATACTTGACCGTCTCGCCGCGCAGCCCTTTCAAGTCGGGGACAAGGCGTTTCAGGTACGCGGCTCCATGGGCCTGGTCGAGGTCGATGCTGGCTCGGCGATCAGTGATGTGATTTCGACCGCCGACGAAGGTTGCCGCGAAGCCAAGCGCGGCCATCAGGATGGTCTGGTGGTTTACGAAAAAAGTGCGGCAATCTTTCACGAGCGCGAACTCGATCTGCGCTTGGTCGCGCGGCTTTCGCACCCGGACGGGCCGCAGGGATTGTTCCTCGAAATGCAACCGCTGTTGTCGGTGCGGCAGCCGTTCGAGACGCTCAATTTTGAAGTGCTGCTGCGCATGCGCGATGCCGACGGCTCGCTGGTGCCGGCCGATCGCCTCATACCGCTGGCAGAAGACAAGGGCCTGATCGGCATCATCGACCGCTGGGTGCTGAACAGTGTGCTGACCTGGCTCAACGCGCACGGCGACCGTCTGAAAAATACGCGCTTTGTCTGCATGAATCTCTCAGGTGCTTCGCTCAACGATGAGCATTTTGTCGCCGATGCGTTTGATCTGCTCGACCGTTACCCGCGTGCGGCGCAGCGGCTGTGTCTTGAGATCACCGAGAGCGTCGCGCTGCACGACCTCGACAACATGCGTCGCTTCATTGATTCGGCGCGCGCGGCCGGTTGCAAGGTGGCGCTCGATGATTTCGGCGCAGGCTATACCTCGTTTTCCTACCTCAAGGATTTGCCGGCCGATGTGCTCAAGATTGATGGCTCGTTCATCCGCGCGGTCAATGTGCATCCGTCCAATCTCGCGATTGTCGAGGCCATCGTCAGCCTGGCGCGCAGTCTCGGCATGAGCACCATCGCCGAGTGGGCCGAAGACCGCGAAACGGTCGAAACTCTGGTCGAAGCCGGCATCAATCACATCCAGGGCTACGTAGTGGCGCGACCACAGTCTCCCGAACTGATCCTGGCAGCCACCTCGAGTGCGAGCTTCATCCAGGATGAAGGCCTGCGCCAGTATGTGCGCAGTCTCAACGCTGAAGCGCAAGCGGCGCCGGTGTGGGACGGTGCGGTGCCGGTCAAGCCGACCGATCTGCACTGAAATTGACGCACGCAGCTTCGGTTTCAGTGCCGAGAAATCCAGGAGAATGGGTCCAGGAGCCATTCTGCAAGGCGACTTCGCACAGAATGGCGGCTATGTCGGTTCGCGCGCTTGCACCACCAGTTGCACCAGTTCGGCGAGCGAACGCGAGTTCATTTTTTCCATCACGCGCGCGCGGTGCGCCTCCACTGTTTTGATGCTGATACCCAGGGCATCGGCGATGGTTTTGTTCATTTTGCCGGCGAGCACGAGATCGAGCACCTCGCGCTCGCGAGGCGACAGACGTGCCAGGCGGGCTGCCAGCGCCAAGTGCTGTGCCGAGGCGCTGGCGGTTTTTGAGCTGTGTTCAATCGCCCGCTCGATGATGCCGAGAAATTTTGGCTCATTGAATGGCTTCTCGATGAAATCAAACGCGCCGCGCTTGATCGCTTCTACCGCCATCGGCACATCGCCATGGCCGGTGACAAAGATGACCGGTGTGGCGATGCCTTGCCGCATCAGGTGCTCGTGCAATTCGATGCCGCTCATGCCTGGCATGCGGATGTCGAGAATCGCGCAGGCGGCGCCGCCGTCGGCAGCACGAGGGGCAAGGCGCACCAGAAAGTCTTCGGCGCTGGCATAGGTGCAAATGCTGAAGCGTTCGCCGTCGAGCAGCCAGGCAAGCGAATCGCGCATCGCGTCGTCGTCGTCGACGATGTGGATGGTTGGTTTCATGCGACGGGGATCGTGAAGTGGAAGCGGCTGCCGACGGGCGTGTCGCCGCTGATGGCGTCGACGCGCTCGAACCACAAACGCCCATCATGCAGCTCGACGATAGACCGGCAGATATTGAGGCCCATACCCATGCCTTGCTCCTTGGTGGTGAAGAACGGGGAAAACAGCTCGGCTTCAACTTCGGCGGCGATGCCGCAACCGCAATCGGCCACCACGCCCTCGACCATTCCGTCGCGGGCGTGGGTCGACACCCAAACGCGGCGTGTGTCGCACACGGCGCCACGCATCGAATCGATGCCGTTCTTGATCAGGTTGAGCAGCAATTGCTCGATCATGATCTGGTCGGCGCTGACCGGCGGTAGGCCGGGGGCAAGATCATGCACGATGACGGCCCCGGCGCGCTCGGCCTCGATCTCG
>JANLTL010000323.1:0-4482 GCA_031362905.1 Burkholderiales bacterium
CACCGTGATCCAGTGGGACAAGGACGACCTGGAAGCGCTCGGGCTGCTGAAGGTGGACGTGCTTGCGCTCGGCATGCTCTCGGCGATCCGCCGCGCGCTTCACTTCTGCGGGATGAAGGCAATGGACGAGGTGCCGGTCGAAGACCCGGCGGTGTACGAGATGATCCAGCACGCCGACACGGTGGGCGTGTTCCAGATCGAATCGCGCGCGCAGATGAGCATGCTGCCGCGGCTGCGGCCTGAGAAATTCTACGACCTGGTGATCGAGGTCGCGATCGGGCGCCCCGGCCCCATCCAGGGCGGCATGGTGCATCCGTATCTGCGCCGGCGCCAGGGGCTGGAGCCGGTGAGCTACCCGAGCGAGGCGGTGCGTGGTGTGTTGGAGCGCACCCTCGGCGTGTCGATTTTTCAGGAACAGGCAATGCAGCTGGTGGTGGCAGCAGCCAACTTTACGCCGGGTGAGTCCGACCAGTTGCGCCGCGCCATGGCCGCCTGGAAGCGCAAGGGCGGCCTGGCGCCGTTTCGCGACAAGATGCTCTCTGGCATGGCACACAACGGTTACACGCCCGAGTTTGCCGAGAGTCTGTACAAGCAGATCCAGGGGTTTGGGGAATACGGCTTTCCCGAGTCGCATGCGGCCAGCTTTGCGCTATTGGTGTATGTGTCGTGCTGGCTCAAATGCCACCACCCGGCGGCGTTTGCCTGCGGCCTCATCAACTCCCAGCCGATGGGTTTTTATGCGCCGTCGCAACTGGTGCAGGATGCGCAGCGCCATGGTGTGGAAGTGCGCGCCGTCGATGTGACGGCGAGTGACTGGGATTGCACGCTGGAAGTAGCAGATGCCATGCCCGCTGCGATGACCAATGCCATCGCCAACGCCATCACCAATGCGACGGTAAATACGCCAAGACCCGCTCTGAGACTGGGTTTGCGGCTGGTCGATGGGTTAGGGCGCGAGGCCGGGGCGGCCATCATGGCGGCGCGGGCGGCCGCACCGTTCCACGACATCGCGGACCTGAAACAGCGCGCCGGCCTGCAGCAGCGCGACATGGATGCCCTGGCGCGCGCCGATGCCTTTTTCACCCTGGCCGGGCACCGGCGCGAGGCCTATTGGCAGGCACTGGGGCTGGAGACCCCATTGGCCCTGGAGGGCCATGCCGATGGCACGATCGATGATAGCGGCATGACTCGCACGATCACTCGCACGATCAACCGCACCATCACCATCCGCCCCGACAGTCGCGCCGCCGATCTGGTGGCTGCCGCCGAGGGGCACGAAATCGTGATGGACTATGCCGCCACCGGCCTCACACTGAGGCGCCATCCGCTCGCGCTATTGCGTCCGCGACTCGCGAAACATCTCACCGCCGAACGCATTGGGCAATTGCCGGATCGTGCCTGGGTGCGCGTGAGCGGCATCGTCACTTGCCGCCAGCGCCCCGGCACCGCCAAGGGCACGGTGTTCGTCACGCTCGAAGACGAGACCGGGTCGATCAATGTGATCGTCTGGCGCGATCTGGTCGATGCGCAGCGGCGCGAGTTGCTGGCGGCGCGGCTCCTGGGGGTGTATGGGCAGCTGCAGCGGCAAGGCATCGTGCTCAACCTGGTGGCGCGGCGCCTGTTTGACCATACGGCGCTATTGGGGCGGCTGGGTACCACCGCGCGCAACTTTCATTGACATCCAGGCATGTCGCCGGAGGGAAGCGAAGCCAGACGGCACAAGCATCATCTCTCGGCGCCAAGCGACCCCAGGGGGCACCTTGCCCTCAGCGCGGCGCCTTGAAATCCTTCTCGGCCCAGGCAGTTGCACTGGCGCGTGTCAGCTTGAACGAAGGCGCCACCACCACGCTGGCAAGCTGATCACCCGATTCATCGAGCGCCGTCAGGCGCGCCGACGGGTTGTCTTCGTCCGGCTCGATGTCCAGGTTGACGGTGACGCGCTTGTTGCCGACCGTCACGTCAATCGTTTTGTGCAGCATCGCATGGGTGTGCTGCTCGTGGCGTGCCAACACTTCAGAAGCCGTTTTCACCAATGTGCTGAAGGCAAATGCGTCGAGCGGCTTGGGATTTTTCTTGTCACGGCCCATGGTCCAGGGACCGGTGAGGGCGGGTTCCGCTTCACCCTCCTTGACCATTTCCACGGCCCAGCCCTCGTCGTCAATGTTTTTGATGACGCGTGCGGTCCAGCCATCGTCGCGCCACAGGCGCGGGTCCTGGGTGCGTGGGTCGCGGCCCGGCTCGGGCGTCTCTTGCGGCGCTCCAGTTTGCTCAGTCATGCCATCCCTTTCTCCGAAAAACAAAAACCGCCCGAAGGCGGTTTCTGGTTGAAGCGTTGTTGAGGGTCAGTCGCGGCTGCCGCCGATGCCGGCAAATGCCAGCAACACCTGAAACACGTTGTACAAGCTCATGTAGAGGCCGAGGGTCGCCGAGACGTAGTTGGTCTCACCGCCCTTGACGATGCGGTTCACGTCGTACAGGATAAACAGCGAGAAGATGATCAACACCATCACCAGCAGCGCCATCATCAACGCCGGCATCGGGAAGAAGAACATGATCAGGCTGGCTGCGAAGGTGATCATGGCGCCGATCGCCAGGAATTTTCCCATGCCCGACAAGTCACGCTTGATGACCGTGCCCAGTGCGGCCATGCCGAAGAAAATCAGCGAGGTACCGCCGAAGGCCATGCCGACCAGTTGCGCGCCGCCCTTGAGGCCCAGCACCATGCCGACCATGCGCGAAAGCATGATGCCCATGAAAAACGTGAAAGCCAGCAGCAACACGACACCGAGGCCGCTTTCCTTGTTTTTCTCGATTGCCCACATGAAGCCAAACGCACCACCCAGGAACACGATCAGGCTGATGCCGGGGCTGGCGAGCATGCTTTGATTGATGCCGGTGGCAATGCCGAGCCATGCGCCAACCACCGTCGGTATCATCGACAGCGCCAGCAGCATATAGGTCTGGCGCATTACCTTGTTGGTACGCGCAGCGACCGTGACGTGGCCCATTTCCAGCGGCGCGACGTTTTGTTCGAAAGCCATTTGTTGGTCTCCTTACGGGGATCAGGGTTATTGAATCTGTAACGAACATAAGATTAGCATGTGCACGAAAAGTTTCAAGAGCAATGCAGATACTTAATTTCAGTCTTGCGTCGGTGCAAAACCGCCGGAGCAGGCGTTTCACGCCTTGCGCGTAAAATCGGCGGCGAAACCCGCGCTGCTAGCTGGTTCGATGTTGCATGCGATACCGGCCATTCCGATCGGGTTTCAGTCCGATCAAGTTTCACTCAAAAATAACTATCAGGAGACTCCCATGTTGAAGCATCTGACAGCCAGGGCTGCCGTTTGCGCGGCCGCGCTCATCCTCACCCCGGCGCATGCCCAGACCGCTTATCCCAACAAGTCCATCCGCATCGTGGTGCCTTTTGCGCCAGGCGGTACCTCCGATATCCTGGCGCGCGCCCTCGGCCCCAAGCTCACGGAAACCTGGGGGCAGTCGGTGGTGGTAGAAAACCGTACAGGCGCCAATGGCAATGTCGGCGCCGACTTCGTCGCCAAGGCGCCGCCGGACGGCTACACCATGCTGCTCTCCGACGTCGGCGCACTGTCGATCAATCCGAGCGTGTACGCCAACATGCCTTATGACCCGGTCAAGGACTTTGCGCCGGTCATCATGGTGTCGTATTCGCCCCACGTGCTGGGGGTACACCCGTCGGTTCCGGTCAATAACGTCAAAGAGCTGATCGACTACGCCAAGGCCAACCCGGGCAAGATGAATTTCGCCAATTCGGGCAACGGCGGCGCACCGCACCTGGCCGGCATCGCCTTTGCACAGCGCACCGGCATCACCTGGGCCTACATCCCCTACAAGGGCGGCTCGCAGGCAGTCGCCGACGTGGCGGCCGGGCAGGCCAACGTCATCATGAACGGCATGCTCGCCACCTACCCGACGGTGAAGTCCGGACGGATCAGGGGCCTCGCAGTGTCAAGCGCGCAGCGCGTTGCCTCGGCGCCGGAACTGCCGACGATTGCCGAAGTGTTGCCTGGCTTCGAGACCGGCTCCTACCAGGGCATTCTGGCGCCGGCCGGTACACCGCGCGACGTGGTCGCCAAACTCAACGCCGAGATCACCAAAATTCTGGCCACCCAGGAAATGAAAGACCGTCTCGCGTCGCAAGGCACGGAAGTGCGCAGCGGCACGCCCGAAGCACTCGGCACTTTCATCAGCGCCGAGAAGACGCGCTGGGCGCAGGTGATCAAGGAATCCGGCATCAAATTTGATTAAACACTGACCGAAAACCCTTGGTGGGAGCGGTTTTTAGGACTTCGATGGCCCAAGACCATTGTGCACCAACGGTTTTCGCAAGCAAGTTAAGACAAAATCTCAAGGAGATCCCTTCATGCTGATTCACGCAAGCAAACTGGCGGGAAGCATTGTGGCTGCCGCGATGGTGTTATTCGCGGCGCCCGCAGTGGCGCAATT
>JANLTL010000331.1:0-3011 GCA_031362905.1 Burkholderiales bacterium
CATCAGGTGAGCCAGGGCGCGGCGCAGCAGTTGCGCGAGGCAGGCTTTAACGCGCGCTTCCTCGAAGGGGGCATCGAGCATTGGCAACAGGATGGCTTGCCGCTCATGGCCAAGCTCAGCGCAGTGGCGCTGCCGGGCACGCCTGCCGCGCCCAGCAGCACCTGAACCACAAGACTTCATTCAGACAGATCTGATGGCAGTGCAAAACCTCGACGGCATCGCCGCGCCAGCGTCTGGCGCCCTGGCTGATGTCGCACCCCAACCCGCACCGGCATCGCCGGGAGAACCGCTCCCAGTGAGCTTCTCCGAGGCATGGCGCTATTGGCTCAAACTCGGTTTCATCAGCTTTGGCGGCCCGGCCGGGCAGATTGCGATCATGCATGCCGAGCTGGTCGAGAAGCGCCGCTGGATTTCCGAAGCGCGGTTTTTGCACGCGCTCAACTATTGCATGGTGCTGCCCGGCCCCGAGGCGCAGCAACTTGCCACCTACATTGGCTGGCTGATGCATCGCACCTGGGGCGGCATCGTGGCGGGCGTGCTGTTCGTGCTGCCCTCGCTGTTCATCCTGATCGCGCTGTCGTGGATCTACATTGCATTCGGCAACACCACGCTGGTTGCGGGTTTGTTTTACGGTATCAAACCTGCCATCACCGCCATCGTGCTGCAGGCCGCGCATCGCATCGGCTCGCGTGCGCTCAAAGGCGCAGTACCGTGGGGCATTGCCGCCACGTCGTTTGTGGCCATCTTTGCGTTCAACCTGCCCTTCCCGGCCATCGTGATCGCTGCTGGCATCATCGGTGCGCTGCATGGGCGCTTGAATCCGGATGCCTACAAGGGCGGCGGGCATGGCGCGAGCGGAAAAAAATCGTATGGCGCGGCGGTCATCGACGATCACACGCCGACGCCTGCGCACGCGCTGTTTACCTGGGCACGCTTCACGCGTGTCGCGGTGATCGGCGCGGCGTTATGGGCGATTCCGATGGCGGCGTTGACTGCTGCGTGGGGCTGGGAGCACACGCTCACGCAAATGGGTTGGTTCTTCACCAAGGCCGCGTTGCTCACCTTCGGCGGTGCGTATGCGGTGCTGCCTTATGTGTACCAAGGCGCGGTGACCGACTTCGGCTGGCTCACGCCCGCACAGATGATCGATGGCCTGGCGCTCGGCGAAACCACACCCGGCCCGCTCATCATGGTGGTGGCCTTCGCCGGTTTTGTCGGCGGCTACGTCAAGCAGTTGTTCGGGCCGGAGAGTCTGTTTCTCGCTGGCGCCGCAGCGGCGAGCATCGTCACCTGGTTCACTTTTTTGCCGTCATTCATTTTTATCCTCACCGGCGGGCCGCTGATCGAGACCACCCACGGCAATCTCAAATTCACTGCCCCGCTCTCGGCCATCACCGCAGCCGTGGTCGGGGTGATCGTCAACCTGGCGCTGTTCTTTGGTTACCACGTGTTGTGGCCGACTGGTTTCAGCGGCAAATTTGAATGGATCTCAGCTCTGATTGCAATTGCTGCTGCCGTGGCGTTGTTCCGCTTCAAACGTAATGTGATTCATGTGATCGCCGCATGCGCAGTGATCGGTTTGCTGGTCCAGGTGAGTCGGATGTGATTTTGTAGTGTGTTGTCGCAGGACGGGGGAGCACAGGATCCCCCGGGAATACTCTTCCAAGACGGTGTCCGTCCAACCCTGAAAGCGCAGGCAGCGCGTCCATGTTGCATGGCGTATTGCCTGGCCGGGTCAATCGCAGGCACCCGGCGGGTCAGGACACCGTCGTCTCAAGCGCTGCTTCGATTCCGTGGGGAAACCCATGGGGAAGGAGTTTGCACGTGAGTACCGACCTGTCTTCTGCAAGAGATTTACCCAACGTCACCGCGATGTTGCACCCAACACCAGCGGCGGCCTTGGCTGCCGCACCGGCGGCGCCCGCCGCAGCCATGGCGGCACGCACCCGCATGCTGCTCGAAGCGCCGATCTTGCCGACGCTGTTGCGCTTGTCCTTCCCCAACGTGCTCAACCTGCTCGCCCTGGCAGGCATGATCACGTTTGACGGCCTGTTTCTGGGCCGTCTCGGCGCCGACGCATTGGCCGGCGTATCACTGGTGTTTCCGTTCGTGATGTTTGTGCAGCACGTCGCCGCCAGCGGCATCGGCGGTGCCGTGGCGTCATCGATCGCACGCGCGCTCGGCGCCGGCAATCAGCAACGCGCCAACGCCCTCGCGGCCCATGCCTTCATGCTGGCGATTGCGGCCACGGTGTTGTTCTCTGCCCTGATGCTCACCGCTGGGCCGTTTATCTACAAAACCATGGGCGGGCGCGGCGCGGCACTCGATGCGGCGCTGGCCTACTCCAATGTCGTGTTCAGTGGCGCGCTCTCGGTGTGGATGCTCAACATTCTTGCCAACGTGGTGCGTGGCACTGGCAACATGACGCTGCCCGCGCAGGTGCTGTTGGCCAGCGTGCTGGGCCACGCACTGTTGTCGCCTTTGCTGATCTTCGGCTATGGGCCGGTACCGGCCCTCGGGCCGGCCGGTGCGGGCTGGGGACTGGTGATCACCTTCGCAAGCGGCAGCCTGGTGCTGTTTGTCTATTTGCAATCAGCACGCGCTCTGGTGAAATTGCCACCGGGCTGGAACCCCCTGGCGTGGCATAGGGCAGGGCAAGTGCGCTACGAGCGGGCCTTGTTCAAAGATATCTTGAGCGTCGGCATCCCCGGCATGGCGAATGTGGCGATCAACAATCTATCCGTCATCCTGCTCACCGGAATTGCTGCACATCTGGGGCAGGAGGCTGCGCTTGGCTACGCGATCGGTGCGCGCCTTGAGTACATCATCATCCCGCTGGCCTTTGGTTTTGGCACTGCACTGGTGGCGATATCGGCACCAACTGGGGCGCGAAGCAATACGCCCGGGCGCGCCGCATCGCCTGGGCTGGCACGCTGACGGTGGCGGCGTTCTGCGGCGCGGTTGGCGTGTTCTTTGCGCTCTTGCCCGCGCTCTGGACCGGCCTGTTCAAC
>JANLTL010000338.1:0-1569 GCA_031362905.1 Burkholderiales bacterium
GTAGATCGGCGTGGCGCGCGCGCCGGTTTCCGGGTTGGGCGCGGCTCCGGCGTGCAGGGCGACAGTGTCAAATCCTGGATATTTCGGAGCGGCCATGGGTAGCTGAGAAATTGTGCGGAGCGCAATGCCTGGCGTAAGGCAGGGGAAAGCAGGCGTCCGGCGCACAAGGTTGCGATAGAAAAGCATGGTAGCACGCAGTTTTTGCTCCACCGGTCAACCATCTATGCCACAATGTTTGTAAGGTCTGCATTGCAGGCTGCAGGGCTTGCACTGTAGGCTGGCTGGGAAACGAGTCGTTGCTCCAGCGAAGGTACCGAACCAATCGATGCATGGCCGAATGGTCATTGCCACTTCAACAACACATTTCCGCCGAACCTCTGCACAAGCATATGGCTGACTCAAACGCCCGCGACATTCTCGAACTGCAGGCCGGCGCGCCCGATCTCGATGCCAGGCTCAGTGCTTTGCTCGCCGTCGATCCGGCGCTGGTCGAACGCGTGCTCGCCTGCGTTGCGCTCCCCGGCCTCGGCCGTCGCGGCGGTATTGAAGCCGACGATCTATTGCCCTTGTGTGGCCTGCGTTTTGTGCAGCAAGTAGTTGCTGGTTTGTTGCTTGAAGATGCGGGCGCCGATGCCACCAACACCGCCATTCTCGGGGCCATTGCAGCGCAAGCGGTGGCGGTGCGCGTACCGTTGACAAAAAATGAAGACGTGTTCCTGTCGGCTTGGCTGGGTGCCACCCCGGCCTGGCGGCAGGCACCGGTGGGCTGGGGACCGACGCCTGAACTCGCTCTGGCTCTCGACAAACACAAGACTTTGCCAGCGGATGCGCAGATCAATGGCTCTCGTGCCGACCTGATTGCGCAATGTGTGCGCTTGGGCGAACTGCTGGCCGAACTGGCCTCGCCTTATGCAGAAGCGGCGCCAACCGAGGCCGTGCTGCGCGCCGCGCGAATTGGCATTTCACCCCGCGAACTTGCGCTTATCGCTGCCGATGTGGCGCGTCATGCGGCGGACTGGTCCACTTTTCTTGGGCGGCCGGTCAAGGCGGAGATCCATATCGATATCAATGCCGCCGGTTCTGGTGATGCTGCACGCTTTGCAGTCGAGCTGTCAGACGTATATCGCTACCTGCTGCAAAACGCGGCGATTGATGCGCCTACCGGCCTGCCCAATGCGCGCTATTTTCGGACCAGGCTGGAGAGCGAATGGGCCGCTGCACGCCGTCGTGGCAGCGCGCTGTCGGTCATTGCCGTGGCTTGCCGCTCAGAAATGGTAACGGCTGCGCAAATGTTGCGCGAGACGGCGCGCATGCAGGATGTGGTGTGCCGCTCTGGCGAGTACGAACTGATCATGATTTGCGTCGATACGCACGAGGAGTATGTCACCCGCGCGGCCGAGCGGCTCTCGGTAGCGATGAGTGAGCGCGGTATTGATGCAAGTTTTGGTGCAGCGACCCTTGACTCGATGATTTCAAGCGTAGATGATCTGATCGCGCGCGCCCGCGGAGCAGCGGTGCAAGCACAGGCCGGGGGTGTTGGTTACAGGGTCTGGCAGGCAGGGTAGGTAG
>JANLTL010000359.1:0-2184 GCA_031362905.1 Burkholderiales bacterium
AATACATGCCCGTGAAGGCCAGCAGTGCGCACAAAGCTGCCGCACGCAGGATCAGGTGCGGGTGCCCGGAGCGATCCGCCAAATGCCCCCATGCGTTCGGGCCGACGATGCGCACCACCTGCGGAATCGAGTAGAGCAGGCCGATTTGCGCGGCCGTCATGCCCAAGTCTTTCAGGTACAGGGTGATGTAAGGCGAATATGCGCCGACATAGGCGAAATAGGCGAAATAATACGTGCCGAGCACGGCGGAGAAGCGCATGGATAAAAGGTCTCAGGGCAGCGACGGCCTGCAGTCCTTGTGCCCCAACGGTTTCGGCCGGTCTTACTGCGGGATTTTTGCGGCGATACGCGGCGTCGACGGCGTCACATCGGCGCACTGCGCGCGCTGCCGCAAGGCATGATCCATGAGCACGATGGCCAGGCAAGCCTCGGCAATCGGCGCCGCACGAATGCCGACGCAGGGGTCGTGGCGGCCACGTGTTTCCACCGTCACCGGATTGCCGGCGACATCGATCGAGGTACGCGGCAGGCGAATGCTCGAGGTCGGCTTCAAGGCGATCGAGGCCACGATGTCCTGCCCGGTGGAAATGCCGCCGAGCACGCCGCCAGCGTTGTTCGACGTAAAGCCCTGCGGCGTCATGGCATCGCCATGCTCGGTCCCCTTTTGGGTCACCGCGCGGAATCCCGCACCGATTTCCACGCCCTTGACGGCGTTGATGCCCATCAGGGCGTGGGCAATGTCGGCATCGAGCCGGTCGTAGAGCGGCTCGCCGAGGCCGGCCGGCATGTGCTCGGCCACTACAGTGACGCGCGCACCCACCGAATCGCCGGATTTGCGCAGGGCATCCATGTATTGCTCAAGGCGCGCCACGTAGGAGAGGTCGGCGACAAAAAACGGATTGGCGTCGCGCTGGTTCACATCCTCCCAACTCTTGAAGGGCACCGCGATCTCGCCGAGCTGCGCCAGGTAGGCGCGAATCACGATGCCGTGGGTCTGGTGCAGCCACTTGCGCGCAATCGCCCCAGCGCCCACCGTCGGCGCCGTCAGCCGGGCGGACGAGCGGCCGCCGCCGCGAAAGTCGCGAAAACCGTACTTCTGCACGTAGGCATAGTCGGCATGCCCGGGGCGAAACATGCCGGCGATATTGCTGTAGTCCTTGCTGCGCTGGTCTTCATTGCGAATCAGCAGGGCAATTGGCGTCCCGGTAGTCTTGCCTTCGAACACCCCCGAGAGGATCTCGACGCTGTCGCTCTCCTGGCGCTGCGTCACATGGCGCGAGGTACCGGGCTTGCGGCGGTCGAGATCGTCCTGAATGTCAGCGGCCGCCAGGACCATGCCGGGCGGGCAACCATCGACCACGCAGCCGATCGCCGCGCCGTGCGATTCGCCGAAATTGGTGACGCTGAACAGGTGGCCGAGGGTGGAGCCGGACATGGACGTGGACTAGCCGCGCGAGCGATTGCGGAACGGTGACAGAGCGCAATTTTAGCCGATGCCTCCGCCTTCTAAGCGCACACTGCGCGCCAGCGATACCGGCGCTTCAAGCACCATAGCACTGAGCTGATCACCCTGACGTGCTGCCGGAAAACGTTGGTGGACAACGCTTTCCGGCCAAGCCGCGTTCACGCGCTACAAGGTCACAGGGCCAATCGTCACGGGGTCGACACCGCTCGCGCCGGCACCGGCCGAGGCGCGGTCGATGTAGGGCTTGGACTTGTCGATCAACTGCTGCAGGGTCTGATTGTTCTTGACCATGTTGGTGATGGCCTGACTGCGGAAGTTGTCCATCGCATCAATCGCCTTGAAGGTGTTGTCGAACGCGCCTTGCAGCTTGCCAATTTCAATCAGCGGGTCCGACGCCGACTTGGCAACGGTTTGCGCGTGAACACCCAGTTGCGCCGAGGTTTGCACCACCAGATTGCCGATCACTTCCTTGGTTTGGCTCAGCGCCTGCTGCACCTTGATCTGGTTGCCGGTTGCAATCGCCACCATTTGCGCAATCGCCAGTGCCGACATGCCGGTGGTTTTCAGGCGGTCGATGCCGATCGACATTTCGCGCGCGGTTTTCTTGAGTGGATCAAGCGCGAGGTAGCCATTGACGGTCACCGATTGCTGAATCAGGATGCCTTCGAGATTCTGCGCTGCGTAGTACAGGGCTTCTTGTTCGAGTGCCTTGCCGCGCA
>JANLTL010000367.1:0-6984 GCA_031362905.1 Burkholderiales bacterium
TCGCCGAATGCGTGATCGAAGAGTTCTAGGCGTGGCAGGCGGGGCGTGCGCTGCGCTATCAGGTGACGCAAGGGGTGTTGCGCACGATGGAGTGAGGTGCGCGCGGCGCTCTCGTAGCCACACACCGGTATCATTCCGAGAATACGACAGGCCAGAAAGCGTTGGTGGGAGCGGCCCTTGGAGCACAGGCCGCCAGAACCCTTGGTGAGAGCGCCCCGCAGCCCACCTCTTCCCGGGAATATCCCTTCGATTGACCCACTGTAATCGTTCGATTACAATACACAAATGTATTCGATCAAACCCCTGCCCGAATTCAGCGCGTGGCTGGAGGGCTTGGCCGATGCGTCTGTGCGCAGCGCGGTGGTTGCACGCATCAGGCGCCTCTCACTTGGCTTGATGGGTGACGCAGAACCGGTCGGCGATGGCGTATCCGAATTGCGCATCCATGTCGGTGCAGGCTGGCGTGTGTATTTCGTGCGGCACGGCGCTCAAGTGATCGTATTGCTGGCCGGCGGCTCCAAGCGCACCCAGAAAGCCGACATCAAGCGCGCCAAGTTGCTGGCGTCGCTGCTCGATTAACGAAAGGAAAAGCCATGACCAAACGCATCAAGGTAGCCGACCTGCCCGAGTTCGACGCGGCAAAGTATCTCGACAGCGAAGCGGCGGTCGCCGCCTATCTGACCGACATTCTGGAGGCGAACGACCCGGCGTTGTTGGCGGCGGCCCTGGGCGACATCGCCCGTGCGCCCGGCATGAGTGAAATTGCCAAGGCGTCTGGGTTGACGCGCGAAGCCTTGTACAAGGCGCTTCGTCCTGATGCGCAGCCGCGCTTCGACACTATCAGCCGGGTGTGTACGGCCTTGGGGGTGCGTTTGGTGGCGCAAGCGGTTTAGGCACTCGCGAAGAGCGCGCACACGACGCCCCGCTGCGCCTGATCGCCCCGGCCCGCTACGGCTACCCAAGCAAAAAGCTGCGTCAAGCACCTGCACCGCATCGAATTCTGGCGCAGCAGCGAACACCTCATTCACCCAAGCCTACCCTACGGCCTGCGCTTCATGGTGCACCCCAGAGCCAGAGTCGCTCTTGAGGAGCGCGGGCCGCATTGGCAGTGAGGGTGCCGGGTTGGCTATTGCGCACCCTGTTTCGCCCGTTGATCGGGATGACGGTGGCGCGGTTTGAACGGGAGATGCGGGAGCGACAGGAGGCGCTGGGCTCTGACGCGAAGTAACCAACACCGGTGAATAACCGCTCAGCAAAGACTGCCGCTTTTGCATCACACCCGGTTACATCGCCGAAGCGGAGCCCACACGCTGCGCCACAGCGTTGAGTACGGGCGGCGCTGTGACGATGGAGCGCAGATCGGGGTTGGCCATGCGCAGGGCCGACAGATCGGGCCGGGGCCGGCGCAGTTCGGCAATGCTTGTGAAGACGCGCTCCATGGCAAGAGCAGCGCCCAGCACTGCGTGATCCTGCCGAAAACCCCCCACGATCTGCAGCCCGAAGGGCATGCCCCGGTGATCCGTACCGCAGGGCAGCGACAGGGCAGGATGGGTCATGAGCGTGACCACATAGGTCAGCGCCAGCCAGCGATAGTAGTTGGCCTGCTTTTCACCATTGATGGTATCGGCGTACAACTGCGTCCAGGCGAATGGCGAAACCGGCGTAGTGGGCGACAGGATCAGGTCATAGTCGGCAAAGGTACGCTGCGTTTTCTGGATCAGGCGCGTCTGCTCGGCCTGCGCCCATGCGCTGTCCAGCAGACTCATCGTCATGCCCATCTCGTAGTTGGCGCGGACGTTGGGGCCCAGACTGTCGGGGTTGCGCTCATAGTCGGCCTGCTTGCTGGCCACGAATGCCTCGGCGCGCAGCACATCAAAGCAGCGATGGGCATCGCCCAGTTCAAAGGGCACCTCATCACAGTTGCGAAACAGGTGGCGCAGCGCAGCGATTTTGCGTCGAAAGGTGGCGCGGATGCCGTCATCCACCGCGCACGTGCCGAAGTCTTCGGTAAACGCCACGCGCAGGCGGCCCAGGTCCACATCGGGGGGCGTGAGGAACGACAGGGGATCGAGCGGGTAGCTCAGCGGGTCGCCCGGGTGCATGCCGGCCGAAGCGGCCAGCTGCAGGCAGGCGTCCTGCACCGTGCGGCCCATGGGGCCAACCACGGAGATTGACGTCCAGCCCAACAACTTGCGCACGCTGGGCACCACGCCAGGCGACGGCCTGAAACCCACCACGCCGCACTTGGCCGCAGGGATGCGCAGCGAACCGCCGGTGTCCGAGCCGGTACACATGGGCAGCATGTCACACGCCAGGGCGGCAGCTGATCCGCCCGAAGAACCGCCAGCGTTGAGGTTAGGGTTGAACGGGTTGCCCGTGGCGCCCCATACGTCGTTGCGCGAATTGCCACCCGCACCCATCTCGGGAACGTTGGTCTTGCCGGTGACGATGGCACCGGCCCGGCGCAGCCGCGCCACCAGTTCGATGTCCTGGAGCGGCACGTGGTCGCGGTAGAGCGCGGAGCCCCAGGTGGTGAGCAGCCCTTCGGTGGGCTCCAGGTCCTTCACGCCCAATGGCAGGCCATGCAGCAGACCCAGCGGGCTGCCGTCCACCACAGCCTGCTCAGCAACACGGGCCTCTGCGCGCGCACGGTCGAAGCAGGTTGCGGTCACCGCGTTCACAAACGGATTGATTCGTTCGATGCGATCAATGCAGGCTTCTAGCAGTTCAACCGGCGACACCTCCTTGCCGCCGATCAGGCGGCGCAGAGTCACTGCTGACTGTTCCACCAGCGCATCACCGGCGCGGGCGGCGAGTTTGGGACGTTGCGCGCTGACAGCGGAGGACGAGTGGTCTGCGGCGGTACCGGACACGGCATGTTCGATGAGAAGTGGTTCGGTGGAAAGTGGTTCGGTCGACCGCAAGCGGCCTATCCTGGTCCGTCGAGTTAGTCCGGCGTGATGCCAGCTCGCGCTGCCGCCGCGCGCATGACCGGCAGTTCGCGCTGGATCAGTTCGCTCGCAGCGGCGCCGCTGCTGAAGGCCGGCTCCACCCCGTTGGCGGCAAGCTTGGCCCGGATCTCGGGGTCCGCCACCGTGGCGGCGAGTGCTTTTTCGAGCCGGTCGCGCACACCGGCCGGCAGCCCCTTGGGGGCTGCCATCATCAACCACGTGTCCATGTCGATGCCGGTGTAGCCGCTCTCCGCAAGGGTCGGCACGTCGGGCAGGAAGGGCGTCCGCTTGGCCGTGGTCACGGCGATGATCCTGACCTTGCCGTTCTTGAGCTGGGGGAGCGCCGCCGTGACCGTGTCGACGCTGAAGGGTATCTGTCCGCCGATGAGATCGGTCATGGCGGGGGCGCTGCCCTTGTAGGGGATGTGAACCATCTTCAGCCCCGCAGCGTGCAAGATGATCTCGCCGGCGAAGTGCGCGGTGCTGCCGCTGCCGAATGAGCCGTACGAGTATTTGCCAGGCGCCGCCCTCACGTAGTCCACGAACTGCTTCACAGTCTGCACCGGCACGTCCTTGTTGGCCAGCAACACCAGGCCGGTGCGTCCGGAGATACCGATAGGTTCAAACCCGTTGATCGGGTCATACGGTAGGTTGGTCCGAATCGCGGGGTTGACCGTGAACGTGGTACCCGAACTGAGCAACAGCGTGTAGCCGTCCGCCGCCGCCTTGGAGACATAGCTGGCGCCGACCAGGGTGCCCGCGCCCGCGCGGTTCTCGATCACGATGGTCTGGCCCAGCTCTTTGCCGAACTTGACCGCCATCAGGCGCGCTTGAACATCGGTGGCGCCGCCCGGCGGGAACGGGACGACCAGGGTGATCGGGCGAGTGGGAAACGCGGGCTCCGCCGCCATGGCACGGATAGCGAACGTCGTCGCCATGACCAGGGCGCCGATACAGGAAACCAGCGTCAGGCCGGGGACCTTGGAAAGCAGTTTCATCGAGAGAGCCTCCTGAAAGATCACATCGTGAAGAGGTGTCCACCGCAGCGTCCAGTCGGCAACGTCACATTGCGGTCGCGAATCCATAATAGACGCCCATTAACTGCACAACAAGCGCAATGATTAGAATGTTGAATTGCCGAAACGGCAATCTTTATTCTTCGCGCTTGAAAGGAGTCGTCCCGTGGCAAATCACGTATTGCAGGAAACCGCCGTCCGCTACTTTCTCGAAGTCGTGCGGGCCGGTTCGGTCAAGGACGCTGCCGTGCGGCTCAACGTGGCGCCCTCTGCGGTGAGCCGGCAGGTGGCGCGCCTGGAGCGCGCGCTGGACACGCTGCTGTTCGAGCGCCAGGCGCGCGGCATGGTGCCCAGTGCGGCCGGCGAGCTGCTGGCGGCTCACGCAAAGCGGGCGCAGCAGGACAACGAGCGGGTCATGGGCGACATCTCCGCCCTGCGCGGCTTGCGCAAGGGATTCGTGCGCGTCATCAGCTCGGCGGGATTCGCCTTCGACTTCCTGCCCGGCCAGATTGCGCGTTTTGGCCAGACCTACGAGGGCATCCGCTTTCACCTGGAAATCTGCGCGCAAAGCGGTATCCCCCAGAAAATCCGCGACGGCGAGGCTGACATCGGCATCACGCTGAGCGGCCTGCCCGAACCGGGCATCAGGCTCGAACTGCGCCTCCCCTGCCCGGTGCTGGCCATCATGTCGCGCGACCATGCTCTGGCGGCGCAACGACAGCTGTCGCTCAGCCAGATCGTTGCATACCCGCTGGCGCTGCCCACGCCGGGCAGTTCGATCAGACAGCTGCTGGACATCAGTTGCGGCCGGCAGGGGCTGCAGTACACCACGGCATTGTCGAGCAATCACGCGGACTCGCTGGTCAGCTACGCGGCTGCGGCGCCGGACTCGATCACCTTCTACGGCGAACTATCGGTACGCAATCGGCTCCTGTCGGGGACGTTGGTGGCGATTCCGTTGCGCGACCGCGAGATGAACGAGCGCTACCTGGAGGTGGAGACCCTGGCGGGGCGTGCCCTGCCAACGGCAGGCAAGGCCTTCGTGCAATTTCTCATCGAAAACATGAAGGCCGAGTGACCGCGCCGATGTTCTGCACAAATGGGTGCGCTGCCGTGCCGCGCCAGCGGCAAGGCCTCACAAATAGATTGCCGAAATGGCAATCCACGACTCGAAAAATTGCATACCAAAGCATGCCAAAGCGACAGCATAATTAGCCGCCGCCTGTGCTTGGCCAGTGACACCGGAACGCACCGAAATAGAGACCTTCACCGTCACGCGCGCCCTTCATGCGCGCCTGATAGGCACACCACCGCTTCCGCACACAGATCCCCATGGAAACTATCGTCCTCGGCGCTGGCATGGTCGGCGTTTGCAGCGCACTGGCGCTGCAACAGCGCGGCCACAGCGTCACACTCATTGATCGCGGGCAGCCGGGTCAGGAAACCTCGTACGGCAACGCCGGCATCATTCAGCGAGAAGCCGTGCAGCCCTACGCCTTTCCGCGCAATCTGGCCACGCTGGCGCGCGTTGCCTTCGGCCGCAGCAACGACGTCAATTATCACTTGGGCGCACTGTGGCGGATCGCTCCACAGCTCTTCACTTACTGGGCGTCCTGTTCGCCGCGCTACTACACGCCCATCGTCCAGGCCTACAGCCGCCTGATCGAACACTGTCTGACCGAACACAGTATCTGGATCGAGCAGGCAGGGGCAGCCGACCTAGTGCGCAAAGACGGCTGGCTTCAGATGTACCGATCGGGCCGGGCATTCGAAGCCGCAGCGGCCGAAGCCACGGCCATTGCCCGTACGCATGGGCTCGCCAGAGCAGTGCTTGACTCCAGCGCACTGGCCGCCGCACAACCCGCCCTGCGGGTGCCATTGGCCGGTGCCTTGCACTGGCAAGACCCGTGGACCGTGCGCGATCCGGGTGAGCTCGTATCACGCTATGCGCGGCTTTTCAGGCAGCGCGGAGGCCACTTTGCCACGGGTGACGCCAAGACTTTGCGCCCCGATGGCGCGGGATGGGCCGTCAGCATCCAAAGCGGCACGCAGGCCACTACCGTCGTAAGCGCACAGCATGTGGTCATTGCGCTGGGCCCCTGGACAGGCACCCTGACCGAGCGTCTGGGCTATCGGTTGCCTTTGTTCATCAAGCGCGGCTACCACCAGCACTACGTGGGCCAGGCAGCGCTGAGCATGCCCGTGTTTGATGTCGAGCGCGGCGTGATGCTGGCACCCATGTCGCGCGGCCTGCGCATCACCACAGGAGCCGAATTTGCGCGCCAGGACGCGCCCGCCACGCCCGTGCAGCTACGCCGCGCCGAACGGTCCACGCGCGAGATCTTGCCATTGGGCGAGCCCGTCGATCCCGCACCATGGCTGGGCTCGCGCCCCTGTACGGCTGACATGAAACCGGTACTCGGCGCAGCCCCTCGCCATCCTGGCCTATGGTTCAATTTCGGTCACTCACATCAGGGCTTCACCCTCGGCCCCGTGACGGGCCGGCTGGTGGCCGAGTTGGTGAGTGGTGAGGCGCCCTTTATCGACCCCACGCCTTACCTGGCGCAGCGGTTTCTGTGAATCGCCCGTTGATCGGGATGACGGTAGCGCCGTTTGAGCGGGGGATGCGGGAGCGGCTCTTGAAGTCGTTGCCGGTTTACTTCACGAGCGCAGCAGGAACGTAGGGGTTTTCCGGGTTCACGGTGAGCGACTGCCGCGCCGGGTGCAGAACCAGATCCATCATTTCCATCGGCACCGCGCCGAACACCGGCTCGTCACCCAGCACCAGTGCCGACAGGTCGCAAAAGCGGTCACTGAAATGAACGCGCAGCGGCCCGATCATCGGCACCCGCTTGCGGCTGCCGTCGGCCAGCACGGCTTCCCGTGTGCTCACTTCGTCCAGATCAAAACCCAGCTGCACGGCGACGTGCTGCGGCACTGTCATGAAAACGGACCCCGAATCGACCAGCGCCTTGACTTCAATCCTGCGCTTGAGGATGATGTTTTCGAAGGAGATG
>JANLTL010000525.1:0-7074 GCA_031362905.1 Burkholderiales bacterium
GGTCCGGTGCAGCTACCTGATCGTCATCTGCGACAGCACCACGTTGCGCGAACGCAGCGCCGTGCAATCCCGCCGCCACCAGCGCCGCTGCGAGCACGCGCAGACATGGCTTTACGCTACGCCGCGCATGTGGCGTACGCAGCACAGGTGGCGCACACGCCAGCGCTTGGCGCCGCAGGGTTGCAGACGAAGAGTGCAGCATCGGACGGGGACAAGGCGCATTCACCAGAGTGAACGCACAGGCGATTCCGCTAAAATTCAGAGGGAAATTATATGTCACACGCCGACCGCCTCACCGCCCTGGAAACCTGGTTGCGCAGCGCCCTGCCGGGGCGCGCGTTCACTCTGGCACCGGCTTCCGCCGACGCGAGTTTTCGCCGCTATTTCCGGGTCAGCTTTGCCGATGGTGCTGCATCGCAGATCGTGATGGATGCGCCGCCCGCTCACGAGGATTGCCGCCCCTTCATCCACGTCGCCGGACTGCTGCGCAACGCCGGGGTGAGTGCGCCCGCCGTGCTGGCGCAAGACCTCGCGCAAGGGTTTTTGCTCCTTACCGATCTCGGCGGCACCACTTATCTCGCGGCCCTGCAAGCTGCGCCGGAAACTGCCGATGCCCTGTATCGCGATGCCTGTGCCGCGCTGATCCGCTTCCAGAGCGCTTCGCGGCCCGGTGTGCTGGCGCCGTATGACCGCGCACTACTGCTGCGCGAGATGGAGTTGCTGCCGGAGTGGTACATCAGCAAACACAAGGGCTGGGCGCTGACGGACGCACAGCGCAAGGTAATCACGCAGGCCTTCGATGCCCTGCTCGCCAACAACCTCGCGCAGCCGCAGGTGACCGTGCATCGTGATTACCACTCGCGCAATTTGATGGTGATGACGCCGGTGACAGATGCAAGCATTGACGCCGCAGCGGGGGACGGCTCTGGCACAAGTCGCAGCAACGTGGAGGCGAGCGGCTCGCACGCGAGCGACGCCACGATCACCAATCCCGGCATCCTCGATTTTCAGGACGCGGTCTACGGCCCGATCACTTACGATCTCGCATCGCTGTTCAAGGATGCCTACATCGAGTGGGACGAAGAGCGCGTGCTCGACTGGGTGATCCGCTATTGGGAAGCAGCGCGCAAGGCCGGGCTGCCGGTACATGGCGAGTTCGCCGACTTTTACCGCGACTTCGAATGGATGGGCTTGCAGCGCCATCTCAAGGTGCTGGGTATTTTCGCGCGCCTGCATCACCGTGATGGCAAGGACGGCTACCTCAAGGATCTGCCGCTGGTGATGCGCTATGTCACCAAGGTCTGCGCGCGCTATGGCGTATTCGTGCATCTGCTGCGGCTGCTACACGAAATCGAACAGATCGAGCCGCGCGCGGCATACACCTTCTGATTGCGGCGCAAGCGATCATGGTGCATACGCCGCGCAACGAGTTCGCCGCCGGCCTCAGTGCCGTAGTGCCGATGCTGGTAGGCGCCATTCCGTTTGGCCTGATCTACGGCGTACTCGCCATCAAGGCCGGGATTCCGCCGGTTCTCGCGCTGGCCATTTCCTGCATCGTGTTTGCCGGCTCCGCGCAGTTCATGCTCACCCAACTGGTTGCGGCCGGCACGCCTGGCGCGCTGATGGTGCTCTCCGTCGGCGTCATCAATCTGCGTCATGCGCTCTACTCCGCAGCGCTCGCCAAACCGCTGGCTCACTTGCCGCTGCGCTGGAAGGCGCTGCTCGCGTACTTGCTCACCGACGAAGCCTACGCGACCGTGTTGCGCCGTTTTGAGAGTGATGCATCTCCGGCGACCCGCCACTGGTACCTGCTCGGCTCAGGCTTCGGCTTGTGGATCACGTGGCAGCTCTCGTGCGCAGCCGGCATTGCGCTTGGCGGGCAGATTCCCGCTGCGTGGTCGCTCGACTTTGCCGGCACGCTTACCTTCATCGCCATCGTGGTGCCGCTGCTGCGCGACCGCGCGACATGGGCGGCGATGATCGTGGCGGGCGCGGTCTCGGTGGGCGCGTTTGCGCTGCCGTTCAAGCTCGCGATCGTCGCTGCGGCGCTGGCCGGCATGGCAGCCGGCGTACTGGTCGCGATGCGCGCTACACCCCTTGCCGCCCCGGGGAAATCCGCATGAACCTGTGGCTGACGATCATGCTGGCGGGCGCGCTGACATTCGCGATTCGCCTCTCGTTCATCGGCACTGCGGGGCGCATGGGGATTCCCGCTTGGTTCGAACGCATGCTGCGCTTTGTGCCAGTAGCTGCCCTCACGGCGCTGATCTGGCCCGATCTGCTGGTGGCGCAAGCTGCGATTTCACTTGGCGAGCCACGCCTGTTTGCGGGCTTGCTCGCGGCGCTCATCGCCTGGCGCACTGGCAACGTGCTCGCCACGATTGGCGGCGGCATGGTGGCGCTGTGGATGATTCAATGGCTCCGATGAGAGCCTCCATGAAGGCCATGATCCTCGCTGCGGGCCGTGGCGAGCGGATGCGTCCGCTGACCGACACGACCCCGAAGCCGCTGCTTAAGGCCGGCGGCAAGGCCTTGATCGTGTGGCATCTCGAACGCCTCGCATATGCAGGCTTCAAGCAAATCATCATCAACCATGCATGGCTGGGAGGCTTGGTGGAAGCCACTCTTGCGAGCGATGCGCCCAAGAACCTTGGTATTCGCTATTCTCCCGAGGGTGAGGCTGCCGGTTCTGCGCTGGAAACTGCGGGCGGCATCGCCAACGCCCTGCCCCTGATCACCACGCAGGACGAACCCTTTCTCGTCATCAATGGTGACATCTGGTGCGACTTTGATCCTGCGCGCGCGCTGACGATTGCGCAACAAATGATGGCGTCGAACGCGCTCGCACACCTCGTCATGGTTCCCAACCCTCCGCACCATCCTGATGGCGATTTTCTCCTCACCGGCGGGCGCATAAGCGACAAGGGCACCAGCCGCCACCATGGCAGCGACAATGGCAGCAACGACACCCGCGGCACCGGCGACACCCACGGCACCCACACCACCGGCGGCGTGCGTGACAACGGCGTACCGCGCCTTACGTTTAGTGGCATCGGCGTCTATCGCCCGGGCCTGTTCAAGGACGTGCCGCGCGGCAGCAAGGCCAAGCTCGCGCCGCTGTTGCGTGCCGCCATGCACACGCAGCAAGTGAGCGGCGAATTGCACACCGGTCAGTGGGAAGACATCGGTACGCCCGAGCGCCTCGCCCAACTGGACGCCAGACTGCGCAATACAATGCTGCGATGAACCCCTTCGATTTCTCTCCTTACGCTGCGCGACGCACACGCCTCGCCGAAAGCATGCGCGCCCACGGCGGCGGCATCGCAATTTTGCCCACCGCGCCCGAAGCCGTGCGCAACCGCGACACCCACTATCCCTATCGCCACGACAGCTACTTCTACTACGTCTCGGGTTTCACGGAACCGCACAGCGTGGTGGTGCTGCTGGCAGGTGCCGTCAACAAATCCATATTATTTTGCCGCCCCAAGCACGAAGAACGCGAAATTTGGGATGGCTTTCGCTTTGGGCCGGATGCTGCGGCACAAACCTTCGGCTTCGACGAGGCCTACTCCATTGAAGAGTTTGACTCACGGCTCGCCGCGCTGCTGGCTGGCCAACCCAATTTGTTTTATTCGATGGGCTTCGATGCCCCGTTCGATGCACGCGTGCTCAGCACCATCAACAGCGTGCGCAATCTGGTGCGCACCGGCCAGACCCCGCCTGCGGCAACGGTCGATGTACGCGCGCTGCTCGACCCGATGCGCCTGGTCAAGGACGCGCAGGAAATCGCCGTCATGCGCCGCGCTGCCGCGATTTCCAGCGAGGCACACCGGCGTGCCATGCGCGTCACCCGTCCCGGCAAACACGAATACGAAATCGAACCGGAGTTGTTGCATGAGTTCCGCCGCAACGGCTCGGAGTACCCGGCGTACGGCTCGATTGTCGCGGGCGGTGGCAATGCCTGCGTACTGCACTACGTTGCCAACAACGCCGAGTTGCGTGACGGCGACCTGCTGCTGATCGATGCCGGCTGCGAGCTTGGCGGTTATGCCAGCGACATCACGCGCACCTTCCCGGTCAACGGAAAATTCAGCGGCCCGCAGCGCGACCTCTACGAGATTGTGCTTGCCGCACAAAGTGCTGCCAAAGCTGCGACGCGCTCAGGCACACCTTACAACGTGCCCCACGAAGCCGCAGTCAAGGTACTCGCACAGGGCATGCTGGACGTCGGGCTGCTCACCGGCAGCCTCGATGCGGCGTTGGAGCTGGGCAACCAGCGCGAGGGCGGCTACTTCCGCTTTTACATGCACCGCACCGGTCACTGGTTGGGGATGGACGTGCACGATGCCGGGCCGTACAAGGAGAATGCTCCAGCCAACGCGGCACTCCCAGCTGCCCCGCTAGCCGACGGCCGCTGGCTAGCACTGCAACCGGGCAACATGGTCACCATTGAACCGGGAATTTACGTGCGGCCGGCAAGCGATGTACCGGAAACATTCTGGAACATCGGCATCCGTATCGAAGATGATGCGCTAGTGACTACAAGTGGTTGCGAGTTCATCACTGAAGACTGTCCGCGCAGCGTCGCAGACATAGAAGCACTGATGCGTGGTTGATGCTGGTCTGCGCGGCGTGCCACACATGCAAATGCCGTGACAGACCAAACCCTTCTCATCGCCGGCGCCGGCCCGGTGGGCCTTGCCGCAGCGCTGGCCCTGCACCAGTACGGCCACCCGGTGCGCATCATCGATGCCAAACCGGCCGATGCAGCGCAACACGATCCGCGCGCCATCGCCCTGGCGCACGGCAGCCGCCTGATTTTCGAACGCCTCGGCGTGTGGCGCCATATTGCAGCAACGCCGATTGCGCATATTCACGTCAGTCAGCAAGGCGGCTTCGGGCAAACACGCATCGAAGCGTCCGATTACCGGCTCGATGCCCTCGGCTACGTCGCACGGCTGGGCGCGCTGACCCAGACGATCAGGCAGGCCGTACTGGAAGCGGGCATCGTGATCGATAGCGCCCACGAGTTGCGCGACTGCGCCGGCGCACCGGATGGCGTGATTGCCAGCATCCACTGCAATGGGGAAACAGAACAGTGCGCCACGCCTTTGTTGCTAGTCGCCGAGGGCAAACCACCTGCCGATGCGCAACGCAAGGAGTATGGACAAACCGCCATCGTCACCGAAGCGTGGAGCGAAGAGGCGCATGACGGACGCGCGTTCGAGCGCTTTACCGCAGAAGGCCCGCTGGCATTGTTGCCGCTGGAGCGTGGCTACAGCATCGTTTGGTGCATGCACGATGACCACGCCCGCGCCCTGCTGGCATTGGACGACCAGGCGTTGCTGGCGCGCCTGACGCACGCCACCGCCTTCGCGCAGCGCACCTGGAGCCGCGTAGGCGCGCGCGCCGCCTTTACATTGGCACTGGTACAGGCTGCGCCGGCGGCGCATCCGCGCAACATCGCACTCGGCAATGCGGCGCAAACCCTGCACCCTGTGGCGGGGCAGGGCCTCAATCTCGGCCTGCGCGATGCGTTTGAATTGGCACAGGCACTGCGTCAAGGCGTGACCGATGCGGCACTCGGCCAATTTGCGGCGCAGCGCGCACGCGACCGCGCCGCTACGATCATGCTCACCGATCAATATGTCTCGCTGTTCTCCAATCAATTGGCGCCGCTGCGCGTGGCACGCGGCGCGGGCCTCGCGTTGTTCAATCTGCTGCCGCCATTGCGGCGCGCGATGGCGCGGCGCATGATGTTTGGCGTACGCTGATTTAATGTTTTTTCGAGGCGTATAATCCGCGCCCTTTCCGTCTCTGCTCAATGTTTAGGCAGTGCGAAATAGCAACAATCCACGGGTTTCCCTTGACATCTCTAGATTGATCGCCGTGCGCATCGGTTCCCACATATTGCCGAACAATCTGTTCGCTGCGCCGATGGCGGGCGTGACTGACCGGCCGTTTCGCCAATTGGTGAAGCGCCTCGGTGCTGGCTACGCCGTCTCGGAAATGGTCGCGTCGGACACAGCGCTCTACGCCAGTGAAAAATCGAAGAAGCGCATGAACCACGATGGCGAGTCCGCACCGATTGCCGTTCAGATTGCCGGCGCAGAGCCCGCCAGGATGGCCGAGGCCGCGCGCGTCAATGTCGACCGCGGCGCGCAAATCATCGACATCAATATGGGCTGCCCGGCCAAGAAGGTATGCAACAAGTGGGCCGGCTCGGCACTGCTCACCAATGAAGCACTGGTGGGTGAAATACTCGACGCGGTGGTCGCCGCGGTATCGTCAGGCGCCAACAGCGTGCCGGTCACGCTGAAATTTCGCACCGGCTGGAATCTCGAGAACCGCAACGCGCTGCGCATCGCGCGCATGGCCCAGAGCGCCGGCGTGCAAATGCTCACCCTGCACGGGCGCACACGCGCCTGCGGCTTCAAGGGTGTGGCCGAATACGAAACGATTCGCGCGGTCAAGGACGCCGTATCGATACCGGTGGTGGCCAACGGCGATATCGATTCTCCGCAGAAGGCGCGCGCAGTGCTCACCGCTACGGGCGCCGACGCGCTCATGATTGGCCGCGCAGCACAAGGCCGTCCGTGGATTTTTCGCGAGATCGGGCACTATCTCGCCCACGGCACCCTGCTCGCCACCCCACTGGTGAGTGAAGTGCGCGCAGTGCTGAGTGCGCACCTGCTTGACCACTACGCTTTCCATGGCGAATACCAGGGCGTGCGCATCGCGCGCAAGCACATCATCTGGTACACCAAAGGTCTCGCCGGTTCGCACGCATTTCGCCAGCACATGAACACCCTCGATGATGCGGCTGAACAATTACGCGCCGTCAATGATTTTTTTGCAGAGCAGATGATCCGCCACGAACGTGTGCAGTACGAGCCGCCGACTGCGCAGTATGCAGTGGCCGGCAGCAGCGCCAACGATGGCTCGGACATCGAGACAATCCAACATCCCCTGGAGGCGATTGCCGCATGAGCAAGACCGAGAAGCACAGTGAAATCACCGAATGCGTGAGAAAGAATCTCGATAAATATTTTCGTGACCTCGACGGCGCAAAGC
>JANLTL010000527.1:0-4073 GCA_031362905.1 Burkholderiales bacterium
CGAACCTGGTATTTCCCACCGAAGCAGCTCGGTTTTTTGTCAACGGCGGCTGGCTTGAACAGCATGTCGCACGAGCGATGGAACGGCTCGCCGCTCGCCATGGCGCGCAAGGCGTGGCGCGCAGTTTGAAGGTGGAATCAGCAGGGCATGCGCGCAACGAAATCGACGTGGCCGCGCTGGTCCATAACCGTCTTTACCTGATCGAATGCAAGACCCGCAGCATGCAAAGCGCCGGCGATGCAGCAGGCCCCGGTGCGGAAACGCTCTACAAGCTCGACTCGCTCACGGCCCTGGGTGGCCTCAACACGCGCGGCATGGTGGTCAGCTATCAGGCGCTGAAACCATCGGACAAACAGCGCGCCAATGACTTGCGCATCAAGGTGGTCGAGAGCGGCCAACTGCGCAATCTCGACGAACACCTTGCGAAGTGGATCAACGCGCCCGCGCCGTAGCCCGCATCTGCGCCTGTGTCAGCGGCTTGACCACCTGTACGTTCAACCCGGCAACGCGCTCGAACGCCGCATCGCCAGTCAGGAAAATAACGGGCTGCCCGAATGAGAGCGCTGAGGCTGCATGGATCGCATCGGCGGTCTTCAAGCCATGCGCTGCGCGCAACCCCGTGGCGCGGTCGATGATCGCCGCGCCGATCTCAACGATGTCGACGCCACCCGCGAAAAACTCGTCATAGTGCCGCAGTAATGCGGTGTCGTGGTCACGCAAGGGCTTGACGCGAACTTCAAGCAAAGCGAGCCGCGACACCGCGAAAAGCGCGTCCGGGTGGTCCGAGAAAACCGTGCTTATCGCAGCTTCCGCCGCGCGACGAAACGCCGGCTCACCCTCAAAGCCCCATATCAGCAAACAGGAATCAGCAAAGAGAATCAACGTTCGTTCCAGCCGCTGCGAGCTTCCTCAATGCGGGCGGCAAGACCCTTGGCATCGAGTCCGCCGGGCCGATCACCCATCGACATGAACACTTCAAGCGATGTCCGCTTCGGTGCGCCAGTGTCACCGGTTGCCAGGCGCGCGGTAAGCCGGGAATACTCGACTTCCGACAACACCACGGCCGCCGGCCGGTTGCGTTTGACCAGATGCACCGGGCCATGAAGCAATGCCTCCTCAACCGCAGCAATGCCGCGGCGCTTGATTTGTTCGTTGGTCAGAATATTCATGCGACACCTCTCAAGTGCTGTTTTCAATGCTGTTTACGGTACTGATTATAAGCTCTCATTGGCAGCAATACCGGCATTCAGGAGAGCACCACCCGGCAAGCTTGCGAGACCAGCCTTTTCTGATGCCGGCGCGCAAACTCCATCCATTGATCGACCCATAAACCATCGACAGACATCCACCCGCCACCATGAACGAACGCGATTTTTTCCTTGCCGCCTACGATGTTGCGCAGCCGCGCCGCCTGGCCGCCGCGCTGCAGTTGGTGCGTGGCTATGCCACCGGCGGGCAAAAATCGGTGCATGAGTGCTTCCTCACCGCAGGCGAGCGCAATACCCTGATGCACGACATGTCGGTACTGCTGGAGGAAGACGCCGACCGCTTTATGTTGCTGCGGCTGGACCCGCGTGCGCGCATCCACACCCTCGGCCGCGCCACCGCGCCCGCCGACCCCGACTATTTTTACCTCGGTTGAGAGCGCTGTTTCAATGACCACCCTGATTATCGATCGCACCGGCATGGAAATACGCGACGACGGCAGCGCGCTGGCCTTTTACGATGGCGGCGAGCGGCGCGGCACCGTGCCGTTGAAACTGCTGGAGCGGGTGATCTTCCAGGGCGCCGGACTCAAGATTGATTCCGGCGCCATGCTCAAGCTCGCCGACGCCGGCGTGTCTGCCATGTTCATGAGCCCGCGCGTGGCGCGCCGCGTCGCCATCGTGCTGGGTGGTCACCATAACGACGCGGCGGTGCGCCTGGCGCAGTGCCGCGCAGTGGATGACCCAACGCGCTGCCTGCAGTGGGCAATCGGACTGGTGTCGGCCAAAGTGCGCCGGCAACGCGGCGTATTGGCGCGCGCGGCAGCCAGCCGCGCCGACTTGCGAAAGCCACTCGGCGATGCAATGGCGGCCATCGACGGCATGCTGCCGAAGATTCCGGCAGCAACCGGCATTGATTCCTTGCGCGGGCTCGAAGGGGCAGCGGCCGCAGCCTACTTTGGCGGGTTCACGACGCTATTTCCGGAAAGCGTCACCTTCACCGGCCGCAACCGCAAACCACCGCGAGACCCGGTGAATGCCTGCCTGTCGCTCGGCTATACGCTGCTGCATTTCGACGCCGTTCACGCGGCACACCGCGCCGGGCTGGACCCCTTGCTCGGCCTGTATCACCGGCCGGCAATTGGCCGCGAATCACTCGCTTGCGACCTGGTGGAACCCGCGCGCCCGCTGCTGGACGACTGGATTCAGGGCTTGTTTCGCGAGCGTGAGCTGCGGGTTGAAAACTTCAGCACCGATCAAGGCGCATGCTGGATGGGCAAAGCCGCGCGCCAGAAGTTTTATGCCGGTTACGAGACCTTTGCCAGGCCGGCACGCCGCTGGCTGCGGCTGCGCTGCATGGCACTGGCGCGCGAACTACGCGGCGCCGGCATCGACTCGCTGACAGATTACGAAGAAGATTGAGCATGGCGCACGCATCAACATCTGTCTTCACGCGCGCGGCTGCAGCCACTGCCCGCAGCGCCGCCAAGGTCAAAGCACACCCCGCGCGCAAGCCTGTGTATTTCAACGGTACTGAGCGAATTCGCGTGCGCGCCACCGCGGAAGCACTCGCCGTTGTCAGGCCTGGACATGACATCGCCAGGCTGCCGATTACACGGATTTCCAGAATTATTGCCAGCCGTCTGGTCGACTGGGATGCCGAGGCGTTGATTCTGTGTCTTGAACACGGCATCCCGATTATTTTCCTCGACAACACCGGCCACGCCACCGGCATCTGTCAACCGCGTCACCTGCGCGCCGATTCGCTCGGCACCTTGATCGAAAGCGCCATGGAGCAACCTACCTGGCCACAACGACACGAGAACTGGCTGCTGCACCGGCGCTCCATCATTCTGGCCGATTGGCGCAAGCATCAAGAGCACATCGGGGGATCGACATGGTTGGGCGACTGGCATGGCTATCAGCACAGCTATGTGCATCGAAATGAACTTCCGGAATCAACCAAGCCCGAAGTCTTCGGCTGGTTGCTTGGCCTGGTCGTGGAAAATCTGCACGGCCATGGCATCAATACGCGCTACTGCGGTTGCCAGCCATATCCCTTCGATCTGGCGATCGACCTGACGGCGCTTCTGCGCGCCGAACTGTTTTTTCATGGCGAGCGCATGCTGGAAGCGGCGGAAGATGATCTGCCAGCGCAATTGCGGCTGTTCGAGGCGTGGAGCCGCGCGCATGGAGCGATCATCGAGCGCCACTTGTTCGACCTGCGCAAAAATTTGACCCAATACGTGACCGGAACCCAATCCAAATGGCGCTAGGTGCGGTACATTCGTGGTTGATCACCTACGACATAGCCGACCGCAAGCGCCTCGGGCGCCTGCACCGGTTTGTGAAGAAGCATGCGGTACCCGTGCAATACTCGGTCTACGCCACCCAGCAAAGCTCCACCCAAATATCACGCCTTGCCGGTGAGTTGCTCGGCTACATAAAACCACAGGAGGACGACGTGCGGATTTACCAGATTCCGGATCGACCGCTGATCTTGTCTCTTGGCAAAAGCTCGCTACCTGATTACGGTGTCATGATTGGAAACGGCATGGATTCTCTGGCGCAAGTGACAGGGTTGTCTACCGCGCAGCTAGCGGGCGGTTAAGGTTATGAGTAGCAAAATGCATCGTTTGGCTAGCGCAAGGCAAAATCCTTGGCAAGGGCCAGTGCAAACGATTGATTCAAAACTCTTTTGGGCTTGGAGGAGCCTGCATGACTTCCCTGATGAAGAAGGGATTACGACCCTGCGCATTAAGCGCTTCCATCGCGCTTGGCCTGCATGACTTCCCTGATGAAGAAGGGATTACGACGGCATTGCCCCACTCCGGCTTCGCCGGAAACGCCGCCTGCATGACTTCCCTG
>JANLTL010000468.1:0-6137 GCA_031362905.1 Burkholderiales bacterium
GGCTGCGCAAAAATGTCATCTTCACCGCATTGCATCATGCCCGCCGCCGTCCGCTTCCATGCGCTTGGCACCAGCAAATAGTTTTCAATATTTTTACGCTTCCATTCTGCCAACGCAGCATTGTTTGGCTCAGGATGGTACGCAGCCTCACTGTCATAGTCGAACAGCATCAGTCTCGAAACCCCGGGGATGATCTGCTTCAACGCGTCGAAGTGCTCATCCGCCTGCGTCTTCATGTCTTCTTTTTTGCCACCGCCCATCGACTTGAAACAAACCTTGGCCATCGCCGCTTGGGCGTTGCACCGGTCAGCCCAGGCCCGCAAGATGCGTTCATCGCTCTCGCCTTCGACATAAGGGATGTAATGGATAGCCATATGGGGAATTGAGGATCGGTTTTTCGAAGAACTGGTTGTTCATTTCTTGTAGCAGCGTCGCCTTGCGCTTGGGGTGTTTATTCGGGCGTTTTGCACCCGGAAATGTAATGGGATGCTAACACCGGCCCCAGAGTGGCGAAACGTAAATTTTTCACATTTTCAAACCACTGCTGGCTGCTCAAGTCCATTCCATGCGGTTCTACAGGCATTGAGCCTGAAAACCTTTGGTGGGAGCGGCTCCCGGCGCTATACACCCTTGAGAAGGTTCTTCGCAATGATCACCTGCTGTATCTGCGACGTGCCTTCATAGAGCCGCAGCAGGCGCACATCGCGATAAAAGCGCTCAACCTTGGTCTCGCTCATGTAGCCGGCGCCGCCATGTATCTGCACGGCCTTGTCGGCCGAGCGACCGACCGATTCGGTGGTGAAGTATTTGCACGCAGCCGCGAGCATCGGCAGTTGCGGGTCCTTGGTTGTCTGAGCGGCGTCGTAGCGGCGCACGCCGTCGCGCACCATGCATTCGGACGCATACAACTCGGTCTGCATGTCGGCCAACATGCCCTGGATCAACTGGAACTCGGCGATGGCCTGGCCGAACTGCTTGCGTTGCACGGCGTAGTCGAGCGCTTCTTTGAGGATGCGCTTGGCCATGCCGGTAGCCATGGCCGAGATATGGAAGCGGCCGCGGTCGAGCACTTTCATCGCGGTCTTGAAGCCAACGCCGGGCTTGCCACCGATGATGTTGGCGGCGGGCACGCGTGCGTTGTCGAAAATCACGTCGCAGGTTTTGGTACCGCGCTGGCCCATCTTTTGGTCGATCTTGCCGAGAGCGATGCCGGGGGTGTCGCGCGGCACGATGAAGGCCGAGATGCCGCCTGCACCTTTGATGGCGGGCTCATTTGCTGAACTTGTGCGTGCCATAAGAGTCAAGGCATGTGCGCGCACAGCGTTGGTGATGTAACGCTTGGTGCCGTTGATCACGTACTCATGGCCGTCGAGGACGGCGGTGGTTTGCAGTGATGCCGCGTCGGAGCCGGCATTTGGTTCGGTGAGCGCAAAGGAAATAATGACCTCGCCGCTGGCGATCTTGGGCAGCCAGTGCTCTTTTTGCGCTTCGGTGCCGTCCATCAAAATGCCTTGCGAGCCGATGCCGACGTTGGTGCCGAACACCGAGCGGAAGGCGAGGGCGGTCTGGCCCAGTTCCATGCAGATTTCGGCTTCTTCCGCCATCGTCAGGCCGATGCCGCCGTACTCTTCGGGGATCGACAAACCGAACAGCCCGAGCTGTTTCATCTCCGCCACAATCTCGGCGGGCACGTCGTCCTCGGTCTCGACGCGGTCTTCGTTGGGAACCAGACGTTCCTGCACGAAGCGGTGGATTGAGTCTTTGAGGATGGAGAAGGTTTCGGTGTCGAGGGCCATGAGACGGAGAGTGCACAGTAAAACCGCAGTATCTCACGCGAAAACTGCCGGCAAATGCGGTACGGCCCAGCCCCGGATTGGGCGCAGTAATGCGCCACTTTATTTGTCGCATTACTGCTTAAATGCGTCAAATAAAGTGTCGCATTTAGCTATAATGCGACAAATAGGATTTGACGCGAACAAGGTACAACCATGCCAAAACTCATTTCCGTGCTGGAGCTGGATCAGATTGTCGAGATCGTGTCGCGCTTCGAGCACGGTGCGCGCATGGCCGACATTGCGGCGGGCATCCGAGATGGAGCCATGCGCAGGACCCTGCAGCGCCGGCTCGCGCTGCTGGTAAAGCAAAAACGTCTAAACGTGGATCAGCGTGGCCGCGCAGCAACCTACCGCCTTGCAACCATCATTGGCAGCAGCCATGTGACGCTGGGTGAATTGACGGGCAAAGCCACCGGCGAAACCCACGTGCCGGTGTCGCTTGAGGGCGCCCAGATCAAGGCTGACGTGCGCCGGCCCTTGATGCAGCGCCAGCCCGTTGGCTACAACGTGCCATTTCTTGATGCCTACCGGCCGAACCAGACGTGGTATTTGCCCGAGTCATTGCGCGTGCAACTGCACGCTATCGGCCGCTCGTCCGCGACAGGCCAGCAGGCTGGCACCTTTGCACGTGACATTTTCAACCGTCTTGTGATCGACCTGTCTTGGGCGTCGTCGCGGCTTGAAGGCAATACCTACAGCCTGCTCGATACAGAGCGCCTGATCGAACAGGGGCAGGTGGCTGACGGCAAGGACTTCAGCGAGACGCAGATGATCTTGAACCACAAAGTGGCAATCGAATATCTGGTACACGATGCGCGGCATGTGGCGATCAACCGGCAGTCGATCATCGCGCTGCATGCCTTGCTGTCGGATGGCCTGCTCGCTGATCCGGCCGCAAGCGGCAAGTTGCGCAGCCGTATTGTGGAAATTGGCGGCAGCGTGTACCGGCCTCTCGCGATGCCGCAGCGTTTGGCTGAACTGTTTGACATTGTGATCAGCATGGCGGCGGAGATCAACGATCCGTTTGAGCAATCTTTCTTTTTGATGGTGCATCTGCCGTATTTGCAGCCTTTCGAAGATGTCAACAAGCGCGTGTCGCGCCTTGCCGCGAACATTCCGTTAATCAAACACAACCTTTGCCCGCTGTCGTTCATGGATGTGCCGGAGCGCGCCTATGTGGACGCTCTGCTGGGCGTGTACGAACTTAACCGGATCGAGCTGTTGCGCGACGTTTTTGTGTGGGCGTACGAACGCTCGTGTCACCAGTACGTGGCAGTGCGCAGTCAAATGGTGCCACCGGACACATTCCGGCTGCGCTACCGCGCCGCACTTACCGAGACCGTTCGCGCGATTGTGCGAAAACGCCTCGCGGTGACAAACAAATCGATTCGCCAAGTGATGCCGGAATCGGTGCTGGCCAAAGAGCGGACACGCTTTGTCAAGCTGGTGACGGACGAGTTTGACACCATGCACGCGGACAATGCCGTCAGATTCAATTTGCGTCCACTGGAATTTGAAGCGTGGCGCAAACGCGGTGGCAGCGGTTAATGCGCTGCGCAGCGATGGTTCCTGCTATGGCACCGGTTTGACATGCTGCGCAAACGTGTACTCGTCCGTGCGCGCTGTGTAGTCGAAATTGCGTTTCATCGCCCACGAGGCGATCTGATGATGCAACGGAATCACGCCGTAATTCTTGAGCGCGAGCGTGGCGGCCTCAACGGCGAGCGCTTCGCGTTTCTTCTCGTCTGTCGTGGTGAAACCGGTGTCGAGCAATTTATCAACCTGTTGCAAAGAGTGCTTGCCCCAGTTCCAGGTGCCGTAGCCTTTGGCCGCATCGGGTGTCGCGAGCAGGGAGCGCAGCGCCAGATCGCCGGAGAATGAACCCCAGCCGAGCATGGCGAACGCGAATTCGCCATTGCGTGCCTTGGTGAAGTAGGTGGCTGCCGGATGGGTCTCGACTTTGGTTTGAATGCCGATGCGCGCCAGCATCTGCGCGACGGCTTGGGCGAGCTGGTCGTCATTGACGTAGCGGTTGTTCGGTGCGGCGACCGTCATCGCGAAGCCATCGGGGAAACCCGCTTCCACCAACAGTTTGCGGGCACCTACGGCATCGAACACATCAGCGCTGAGGGCCTTGACGTGGCCGAATACGGGCGGCGAGACGATGTTGGAGGTGGGCAGGGCGAAGCCTTCCATGACGCGATCGGCCAGCGCGGCGCGATTGATCGCTTTGGAGATCGCCTGCCTCACACGGATGTCCTTGAGCGGATTTTTCGCCAACGGCTTGCCGTCTTTGGCGGTCAGGCCGGGCGGGTTGTCGCGTGACTGGTCGAGGTGGAAGAACAAGGTGCGCCACGACACTTTGGTCGCGAGCCTGAAGTTGGCGTTGGTCTTGAGTTTGGCGGCGTCTGCCGTGGGGATGCTGTCGATCATGTCCACATCGTTCGACAACAGTGCGGCGATGCGCGCCGGATCGCTTGGCAGGATGCGCAACGTGGCCTTGTCCCATGCGGGCTTGGCGCCCCAATACGCGTCGTTGCGCGCGAACTCGACGCGGTCGCCGCGCTTGAACGAGGCTAGCTTGAAGGGCCCGGTGCCGATGGCGGCCTTGCCATTATTGAAGTCATCGGTGGCCGCTTGCGCATGTTTGCGGCTGACGACAAACAAGGAGTTCAGGTCGTAGGGCAGCATGGCGTAGGGCTGCTCGGTGGTGAAACGCAGCGTGAAAGCATCGACGGCGCGTGCCATCTTGATCGGCTTGACGAAGCCGGCGAACTGACCGCCCGCTGCTTCCATGCGTTTCGCGCGTTCAATCGACGCGAGCACGTCGTCAGCTGCAAACTCGCTGCCGTCATGAAACTTGACGCCGCGCCGCAGCTTGAATTCCCAAGTGGTCGCGTCCACCGCGCGCCACGATTCGGCCAGGCCAGCGGTCAGGCGTGCGTCGGCATCGACATGGGTGAGTGCCTCATACACATGCCAGGCCGCGTTGTTGTTGGGCGCGATATTGGTGAGGTGCGGGTCGAGCGAGGTGATGTCGGCGGAGACGCCGATGCGCAATTCGGCAGCAGAACTGCCAAGGGATAGTGCGCCAAGAATGGCTCCCAGAGCCATTCTTGTGAGGGTGCGTAGCATCGGCGCTTACTTGGCATTCGCCACTGGGCGGAACTGATGCGCCAGTGTGTATTCGTCAGTACGCGGCGTATAGCTGATGCCTTTTTTCGCCGCCCAGGTGTTGATCTGGTGATGGATCGGGATGATGCCAAGGTCGTTGATGGCGATCGCGGTAGCGTCCTGGAGCAGTTTCTCGCGCGCCTTGTCGTCCTTGGTGGCGAGCGCTTTCACGGTCAGTTCATCGACCATTGGATGCGAGTAACGGCCCCAGGCAAAGGTGCCCATGCCCTTTGGCGGATCGTTGGTGACGAGGTGTGAGCGCAGCGGCCCCGACGACTCGGCGGTGGACGCGCCCCAGCCGAGCATGGCAAAGCTGAATTCGAGTTTGGAGGCACGGCCAAGATAGACGCCCATCGGCATGGTTTCGACCTTGGTCTGGATGCCAGCGCGGGTGAGCATGGACGCGACCGCCTGGGCGATCTGGTCGTCGTTGACGTAGCGGTTGTTGGGTGCGTGCAAGGTCATCTGGAAACCATCAGGATAGCCGGCTTCCTTGAGCAGACGCTTGGCACCTTCGACATCCACCTTTTCGGGTTTGAGCGCCGGGTTGTGGCCAAACATGGGAGACGGCACCAGATTGGCGGAGGGCAGCGACATGCCTTCCATGACGCGTGACTTGATCGCTTCGCGGTCAATCGCCTTGGAGATGGCCTGGCGCACGCGCAGGTCGCGCAGCGGGTTGACATCGAGCGGCTTGCCGGCCTTGTCAAACAGGTAGGGCGCTTGTTTGCGGTTGGTGTCGATATGAAAAAAGATGATGCGGTGGCTGGTCTTGGTCGCGACGCTGACGGTGTTGTTGGTCTTGAGCTTGGCGAAGTCGGCGGTTGGAATATTTTCAATCGCCTGCACATCGCCCGACAGCAGGGCGGCGATGCGCGCAGGGTCGTTGGGCAGGATGCGGAAGGTGACCTTCTCCCACGGTGTTTTGCCGTTCCACCAGGCATCGTTGCGCGCCAGTTCGACGCGGTCGCCGCGGGCGAAGCGCACAAATTTGTAAGGGCCAGTGCCGGTCTGGGCACGGCCGGCGTTCATGTCTTCGGTGCTGCTGGCGGCGGCTTTCTTGGACATGATGAAAATCGTGCACAGGTCATTGGCGAGCAGCGGATACGAGCCATTGGTCTTGAAGCG
>JANLTL010000500.1:0-2725 GCA_031362905.1 Burkholderiales bacterium
GAAATTTCCAGTTGCAGCGCACCAGCCACTTGTGCGCGCCGCCAATGAATTCAATGCCGCCGGCGCGGCGGTCGAGAATCATGTCGAGATACCAGGCCATGTCACCGAGGTAATCGGTCAGTGACGGCGCATCCGCGTCGAAGGTGGCGAACAGCAGGCCCTTGTAACTGGCGATCTGCGCCACCGGCACCAGGCCATGTGCGTCGAGGTCGAGCTTTTCGAGATAGATTTCCTTGTAGCCCGGCACATTCGACAAGCGGCCGTCGTTGCTGAAGGTCCAGCCGTGAAACGGGCAGGTGAAGGCGCGCGCATTGCCGGCATCGGCGCGGCACACGCGGTTGCCGCGATGGCGGCACATGTTGAGATAACAGCCAATCGTGCCATCGGGCTTCCTGGTCACGATCACCGGATCCTGGCCCATGTAGGTGGTGAAGTAGTCGTTCGCCTTGGGCAACAGCGATTCGTGACCGAGGAACAGCCAGCAGCGCGCGAACACGCGCTCGAGTTCCAGTTCATAGGTATGCGGGTCGGTGAAGATCGAGCGGTCGATCCGGCCGCGCGTCAGATCGATCAGGTGTTCGAAGTGGGTATGGCGGGGCGCGTTCATTGGGGTTTCCCTGACGGGTTCAGCGCGACGGGGCCAGCAGATCGATGCGCATGGGGTTCACAGATCCAGGACCAGCCGTGCGCCGCGCGCACGCGACACGCACACCAGCATGACTTGATTGCTTGCACGTTCCTCATCGGTGAACACCTGGTCGCGGTGGTCGATGACGCCTTCGAGCACCACGCATTCACACGTGCCGCAGATGCCCTCGCGGCAGACCGAAGGCACGATCACGCCTTCCATTTCGAGTGCGTCAAGAATCGACTCGCCCGGCGCGATGTCAATCTCCAGCCCGCGTTGCGCGAGGCGCACGGTGAACGCGTGGTCTGCCGCCGGCGGGTTGCCCGCGAGCGGCGAAAGCGGTGTGGCGGATTCAGTCATGACGTATCTGGCTAGCGCGCGCAATGTGCGATGAATATGCGGAGTAGGAGTCATCCATTCTAGGCAGCGGTCAGGCCGCGCGGGATACCTCTTTTTGATGGTGATAACCTGTGGTTATTGAAAAAGGAGGCAATTGTGCGCCTGCAACAATTGCATTTGTTATTGAGCATTGCCGAAACCGGCAATTTGCGCGCCTCTGCCGAAGCGCTGCATGTGACGCAGCCGGCGTTGACCAAGGCCCTCAAGCAGCTTGAAGAAGAACTGGGCACCACGCTCGCGGTGCGCGGCCCCAAGGGCCTGCGGCTGTCGCCGGCGGGCGAACTGTTCGCGGCGCGCGCCGCCAGCGCCTTGCGCGAGCTGGAGCGGGCACGCGCCGAAGTGGCAGCCTTTGGCGGCAATGCGGTTGGTCTGGTGTCAGTCGGGCTGTCACCTGCCGCTGCGATGCTGATTGCCCCGCGCGCGCTGGCGCGCTTTGCGACACGCTGGCCCGAGGTGCAGGTGCGCGTGATCGACGCGCTCTACCCGCGCTCCCTCGCTCAGGTGCGTGCGGGTGAACTCGACATTACGGTGGGGCCGCTGCCGATTGCGTCGGTGCCAGCCGACATCGTGGTGCGCCCGCTGTTTGACTACGACCACATCATCGTCACCCGCCGTGGCCACCCGCTGGCGGGCAAGCGCAGGCTGGCCGATTTGTCGGGCGCGTCGTGGGTGCGCATCGGCCCGGCGGGCGGGCCAGGTGATCCGGCGCGGCGCGAGTTCGAAGCGCTCGGCCTCACCTCACCCAAGGTGCAGATGCAGTGCGAATCGTTCTCCACCCTGCTGTCGCTGATGCCGAGCATCGACATGATTGGCATCATGCCGCGCGGCTTTTTCGAGCGCTATGGCCCGCGTGAAGGGCTGGTCAAGCTGCCGCTCGAAGATGTGTTGCCGCGCATCACCATCTGTGCCGCATGGCGCGCGGACACGGCGCTCACACTGCCGGCACAGCGCATGCTCGACGCGCTGTCGGATGAAAGCGCGGCATATGTGCACCAGCCTGCGCGCCGCAGTCCGGCGTCGCAGCCGGCAGGGCTTGGCCTGGCACGCGCGAGTAGCCCGAAGAGCCGCTCGCACCAAGGGTTTCAGGGGGATGGCAAATCGCCGTTCAGATAAAACCACTTCCCGTCCTCGCGCACGAATCGGCTCACTTCATGCAGGCGCTGTGCGCGCCCGCCGATTTTCGAACGTGCCACGAACTCGACGACCGCGCTATCGCTGCCGTTCGTTTCCGCGTGTTTCACATCAAGCCCGATCCATCTGACGGCAGTGCCGGCGGCCAGATGCAATGCGGGTGGACGCGTACTCGCGTGCCAAGTCGCCAGCAAATAGGATTCGTTGCCGAGCGCAAACGCGGTGTAGCGCGAGCGCATCAAGGATTCGGCGGACGGCGCGCTGGCCTGTCCCGCGAGATATCGGCCGCAGCAATCTGTCAGTGACGCCGATGCCCCACAAGGGCATGCGATCGGGTGAGGGAGTGCTCGCAATCGGCGCGTCGACACCTGCAGGCCTTGCGCTCCTACATTTCCTGCAGCATCTGCTCGCGGCGATTTTGGCACTCGGCCTCGGTGAACAATCCCTGCTCACACAGGCTGCGCAGACGGCGCAAGCGGTCTTCGATCGACATGGTCTGCGCCGTCCCTGCGACGCTTGCTGGTGCCTGGTTTTGCACGGGTGGTGCCACCGGTGCTGCCGGCGCCG
>JANLTL010000528.1:0-1794 GCA_031362905.1 Burkholderiales bacterium
CCACGTTGCCCACGGCTTTCGGCGAAAAAATGGTGATGCGCATCTTCGATCCGCAGACCGTCGGCAAAGGTATCGATGCGCTGGGGTTTTCGCCCGCCGATGCACAGCGCTGGACCACGCTCGTCGCCAAGCCGCACGGCATCATCCTCGTCACCGGCCCGACCGGCAGCGGCAAGACGACCACGCTCTATGCCACGTAGAAGCAGCTTGCCACCGACGAGGTGAATGTCTGCACCGTCGAAGACCCGATCGAGATGATCGAGCCGGCGCTGAACCAGACGCAGGTGCAGCCCGCGCTCGATCTGGACTTTGCCGCCGGCGTGCGCGCGCTGATGCGGCAGGACCCGGACATCATCATGGTCGGCGAGATCCGCGACCTGGAAACTGCAGAGATGGCGATCCAGGCTGCGTTGACCGGCCACCTCGTTTTCAGCACGCTGCACACCAACGACTCGGCCAGCGCGATCACGCGCCTGGTCGATTTGGGTGTGCCGCCGTACCTGATCTCGGCCACCGTGATCGGTGTGCTCGCGCAGCGCCTGGCGCGCACGCTGTGCAATGCCTGCAAGCAACCGGAAGAGCATACCGATCGCGCGCTGCTCGACGCCGCCATCGCGCCATGGAAGTTGAAAGGCAACCCGCGCGCCTACAAGCCGGTCGGCTGCCTAGAATGCCGCATGACGGGCTTCCGTGGCCGTGTCGGCTTCTACGAGTTGCTGCACATGAGCGAAGCCGCGCGCCTGCACATCCACCCGACGCTCGACGCCGATGCATTGCGCCGGCAGGCCCTGGCCGACGGCATGCACCCGCTGCGCGCGGCCGGTGTGATGAAGGTCGCCGAGGGCGTGACCACGCTCGAAGAAGTGCTGCGCACGACGCCGGCTTGGGAAGGGCATCAGGCGGGGTGAGTGCAGCCACAGCTGGTCCGCTGAATCATTGAGATGAGCGGCGGGGGACGCGCGAGACGGGATGCGATGCAAGGCCTAAGCAGGCGTAGCCTGCGCTTCGCTTGGCTTGGGCACAGCGATGCCCATAGGCATCGCGAGGATTTGCAACGCCGCAGCGCGCCCGTATCGCGTGGACAGCGCCGATCCGATTTCAGTGATTCAGTGGACTAGGGGGCACCCTAGCCCTCGTTTACGCGCTTGGCACAGCGTGCAGCGTTGCGCCAGCATAGTCGCGTTGCGTTGTATGGCCGTCGGCCGTGGAACGGCGGCAAGTAGATCAGCGCAGTCGAGGAGTCGAGGATGCAGCGACGGGAGTTCATGGTGCGCGCTTCGGCGCTGACCTGTGTTGGCGGGGCCGGCTGGCGCGCCCAAGCCCAGGTGACTGACTACGCCAACGCGATCAACAAAGCCGGCCGTCAACGCGCCTTGTCGCAGCGTCTTTCGAAAGCCTCCGCGATGATCGGTCTGGGGATTGAGCGTGAGGAAGCGCAACGCATCCTTGGCGACTGCATGGCCACGTTCGACCGCTTCCTCGTCGAGTTGCGCGCCTTCGCGCGCACCGCGGACCTCCGCGAGACCTACGACATGCTCGACAAGATCTGGCAACAAGCCAAGTTAGCGGCCGTGGGCAGCGTGCCGAGCAAGCAGGGGTTGGTTCAGCTGTTGTCGCTCGATGCGCAGTTGCTGCAGACCGCCAACAGCGGCACGCAGCAGTTTCAGCTGGCCTCCGGGCTGCCTGCCGGCGCCCTCGTCAACCTGGCCGGTCGCCAACGCATGCTGTCGCAACGCATCGCTAAATTCCACTTCTGCCGCTTGTGGGACGTGGGTGCGCGTGAAGCGCTGGCCG
>JANLTL010000563.1:0-5323 GCA_031362905.1 Burkholderiales bacterium
CGCGCGCTTCGAGGATCCGCGGCACCAGCGCCATGCGCACCAGTACATCGTCGCGCGTCTTCTCGGCCATAACCCACAGGCCGGTGTGCGCCGGAAAATCGCCGAACTGCTGGCCATAGGTCCGCGCCAGGTGATCGGCCAACAGCGTGAAGTGATAAGCCTCTTCCTTGGCGACGGTGAGCCAGTCAGAGTAGAAGTCCTCCGGCATGCCGGCAAAGCGGCACACCGCATCGAGCGCCAGGTTGATGGCATTGAACTCGATGTGCGTCACCGCATGGATCAGCGCCGCCCGACCGGCGGTGGAACCCAAGCCGCGCCGCGGCACCTTCGACGGATGCAGCAGTTGCGGCAGCGCCGGGCGCCCGGGCACCTCGACCGCGAAGCCGGGAGCCGCATCCACCAACGCTTTGCCGGCCATCGCCTCGCGCCAGGCCGTCTGCGTCAGTGCAACCTTGGTGGTCGGGTCCGGCTCTTTCAGCGCGGCGAAGGCCAGCGCGCGCATCGCTACAGGTGGTCCAGTACCTGCGCGGGTTGCGCAATCACGGCGTGGGCCCCCCAATGCTCGGGTGGATCGGTATCCCCCAGATAACCCCAGGTGACGGCCAGCGTTTTCATCGCGGCGGCGCGGCCGGCCTGGATGTCACGCAAATCGTCCCCGACGTAAATGCAGTGCTCGGGTGCCACACCGGAGACTTCGGCCGCGTGCAGCAGCGGTGCCGGGTGCGGCTTGGCGTGCGGGGTGGTATCGCCTGAGACCACGCAGGATGCACGGCCGGTAAAACCAATCGCCAGGCTCAAGGGATCGGTAAAGCGCCGCGCCTTGTTGGTGACCACGCCCCACTTCAAGCCGCGTGACTCGATCGACGCCAGCAACGCATCGACGCCGTCGAAGAGCCGCGTGTGGACACAGAGCGCGCGTTCATAGTTGTCAAGAAACTCCACCCGGTGCGCTTCGTAATCGGCGTCACCGGGCTTCAAGCCAAACCCTACCCCTATCAGACCGCGCGCGCCGCTGGAGGCCATGCGACGCAGCGGCTGCAGTGGCAGTCGCGCAAGGCCGCGATCGATGCGCATCTGGTTCAGTGCGCCGGCGAGATCGGGAGCCGTGTCGGCAAGCGTGCCGTCGAGGTCGAACAGGATGCAGCGAATCATTTCAGTGCCCTATGGCGCGATCACGCGGTCAACGCCCGCGCATGAAAAGTTTGTCGAGATCGCTCATCGCGAACTGATACCAGGTGGGCCGGCCGTGATTGCACTGTCCGCTGCGCTCGGTCGCCTCCATCTGGCGCAGCAGCGCATCCATCTCAGGCAAGCTGAGCTTGCGATTGGCACGCACGGCGGCGTGACAGGCCATGGTCGAGAGCAACTCGTCACGATGGCGTGTGAGCACTTCCCCCGAGCCAAATTCGCGCAACTCGGCGAGCACTGCGCGCGCGAGCGCCTTGGCGTCCGCATCGGCGAGCAAGGCCGGCACCGCGCGTACGGCAAGGCTGGTGTCCGACAAGGGAGTGATCTCGAAGCCGAGCGCGGCGAGCGTTTCTGCGAAGTCTTCGGCGGTAGCCACTTCGATGCGCTCGGCATTGAAGGTGGCCGGGATCAGCATCGGCTGGGTGGCGATGCGCGACGCCGCAGCTGCGCTCCCCGGTGCGTCAAACTGATTCTTGAAGGTCTCGTACAGAATGCGCTCGTGCGCTGCATGCATGTCGACCAGCACCAGGCCGGCGTGGTTTTGCGCAAGAATGTAGACGCCATGCAGTTGCGCCATGGCGTGGCCCAGGGGCATTTCACCGGCGGGCATTTCACCGGCGGGCATCTCACCGCGCGCCAACGGTGTCGTAGCGTTGCCCGCATTGAAAGCAGATGCAGTGGAAAACGCTCGCGCCGCATCATGGGCGCCGGCGCCATACGGCGCAGGCGGGGCTTCCATCGCGCGTGGGGCAGCGGCGGCCTCGCTGCTCGCGCCTTGGGCAAACATTGCATAGTAGGCAGTCGTGTCCTGCGCCCATGCATTCGGCCGGCTTGCAGCGGCGGAATTGAACAATGGCACCGGCCTGTAGGCGTTGGTGGAAGCCGGTCTATTGGCACCATCGGCCTGCGAGGCTGACGCGCCAAGGGTTTTCGCGGCATCCGGTATTGGGGTTTGCGCGGCGCTGCCCGCCAGCGCGGCACGCACCGCACGCATCACATATTGATGTACGGACTGGCTGTCGCGAAACCGTACTTCGGTTTTGGCCGGATGCACGTTTACATCCACGCGCGCTGGCGGCAGCGTGAGAAACAATGCGAAACTCGGCTGACGATCGCCGTGCAGCACGTCCGCATAGGCCGCGCGCACAGCATGCTGCAACACCTTGTCGCGCACAAAGCGGCCGTTGACGAAAAAATACTGCGCATCGCGCGTGAGCTTGGCATCGGCCGGGTTGCCGATCAGACCGGCGAGAGTCAACTGCCCCGCTGCGCCGGCATCGGCCACTGCACCTTGTACTGCGCCCTGTACTGCGCTTGGTGCCGCGTGCGCACCCGGCAGGTTGTGGCCCGGCGCACCTGCCGCGACATCCACAATGCGCGCTGCAACGGCAAACTCGTCCCCCAACACATGGGCGATGCGCTGGGCACGCGATTCATTCTTCAGATGCAGTGTGACGCGGCCATTGTGGCCGAGCGTAAACGCAACGTCGGGGCGCGAGAGTGCGATGCGGCGAACCGCCTCGGCGCAATGGGCAAACTCGGTCGCTTCACTCTTCAAAAACTTGCGGCGCGCCGGCACACTGCCAAACAACTCTTCAACTTCAATTACCGTGCCTTCCGCCAGCGCGGCGGGCCGCGGCGCTGCATTCCCACCGCCGGTGAGCGCAAACGCGCTGGCACTGCCAGCGCGGCGGCTGGTGAGCGTGAGGCGCGCCACCGACGCAATCGATGCAAGCGCTTCGCCGCGAAAGCCAAGTGAGGCGACGTTTTCGAGATCGTCAAGTGAGGCAATTTTGGAGGTGGCGTGGCGCGCAAGCGCAAAGGTCAACTCGTCCTCGGGGATGCCGCTGCCGTCGTCGGCGACACGAATCAGCTTGACGCCGCCGGCTTCGAGCTTGATGTCAATCGCGGTGGCGCCGGCATCAAGCGCGTTTTCCAGCAATTCCTTGAGGGCCGCGGCGGGCCGCTCGACCACTTCGCCTGCAGCAATCTGGCTGATGAGCTGATCGGGAAGCAGGCGGATCGCCGCCGGCCTCACGCCTGCAAGCGCCGGATCGTCGGCGGGCAATGCATGTGAAGTGACTGCGGACAAAGGGCCGGCGAACATCGGGCAAATTATAGCGGTCGGGTATCATGCGCCCGCTCTGACAAGAAGCGCGCACGTTGCGTAAATGGCATGGACCTGATACTGACCCTGTTTGATTTCATCATCCACATTGACGCGCATTTGGCAGAGCTGATTCGCGAATATGGCGTGTGGATTTACGCCATTCTGTTCGCCATTATTTTTGTCGAGACCGGCCTGGTGGTCATGCCGTTCTTGCCGGGCGATTCGTTGCTGTTTGTGGCAGGCGCATTTGCCGCGCGCGGCGACATGGACGTCACGCTCATCATCGTCCTGCTGTCGGTAGCGGCGATTGCCGGTGACGCGGTCAACTACGCTGTGGGTCGCTATTTCGGCGACAAGGTGTTCGCGTGGGAAGACTCGCGCTGGTTCAACAAACGCCTGTTTGACCAGACCCATGCGTTTTACGAGAAGCACGGCGGCAAGACCATCGTGATTGCGCGCTTCTTGCCGTTTCTGCGCACCTTTGCGCCGTTCGTGGCCGGTGCGGCACAGATGAACTACTCACGATTTGCGTTGTACAACGTTGGCGGGGGCATCTTCTGGGTGGCGTCGCTGGTGATTGCCGGCTTCTGGTTTGGCAACATTCCGTGGGTGAGCCAAAACCTGACCAAGATCGTCATCGCCCTGATCATTCTGCCTGGCCTGCCCGCGGTCTATGTCGGCGTGCGCGAATGGCTGGCATCGCGGCGCGCCAGGCGTGCCGCCTCCTGATCGCCTGCCCCACCCGTTTTTACCCAATCCTGAAAGCCCGCCATGAAAACCAAGCCTTGCCTTAGCCGTGACGATTGTCAAAAAATGGCTGCTGCGTGCGCCGCCGAAGCGCACGCCAACCACTGGGCAGTGAGCATCGCCATCGTCGACGATGGCGGTCACCTGATGTGGTACGAGCGCCTCGATGGCGCGGCGCCGTCGAGTGCCGAGATCGGTCCGGCGAAGGCGCGCATGGCCGCTGTCGGGCGCCGCGAGACCAAGGCCTATGAAGACATGATCAACGGCGGGCGCTTCGCATTTCTGTCAGCAGCGAGCGCCACTGCTTTTCGCGGCGCGATGATGGAAGGCGGCGTGCCTGTCATGGTTGAAGGCCAGTGCGTGGGTGCGATTGGCGTGTCAGGCGTGAAATCGTCCGATGACGCGCGCATCGCACAGGCCGGCATCAAGGCCTTGCTGGGATAATCCGCTTTCAACCGATTCCGGACTGACCAGAGCATGGACGACCCCGCGCCGCAAACCATTTTCCTCGCCGATTACACGCCGCCGGCGTATCTGATTGATACCGTCGAGCTGACGTTTGAGCTGGAGCCGAACGCTACGCTGGTGTCGTCGCGGATAGCGGTGCGGCGCAACCCGCTCTGGGCGAGCAGTCGCCATCTGGATCACACCAGCCCAGCGGCGCGAGGCGATGCTTCACCACCCCTTGTGCTCAACGGCGAACAGCTTGAATTGGTTTCGCTGGCCGTCGATCACCAGGCGCTCGGCGCGCCGCACTTTGTGCAGACCGCTGAGTCCCTGTCGATTGCCAATCTACCTTCTGCATTCGTGCTCGACATCACAACGCGCATTGCACCGGCGGCCAATACCTCACTGATGGGCCTGTACGTCTCGAACGGCAATTTCTTCACGCAGTGCGAGGCCGAGGGCTTTCGCAAGATCACTTACTTCCCCGACCGGCCTGACGTGATGGCGGTGTACACCGTCACCTTGCGCGGCGACAAGGCCAAGTACCCGGTGCTGCTGAGCAACGGCAATCTGCTCGAACAAAAAGACCTGGACAACGGCCGCCACCAAGCACGCTGGTCAGACCCCTTCCCCAAGCCCAGCTACCTGTTTGCTTTGGTGGCAGGCCAGTTGGTGGCGCGCGAACAGCGGGTGCGCACACGCGCCGGGCGCGACCACTTGCTGCAAATCTATGTGCGCCCCGGCGACCTGGAAAAAACCGAACACGCCATGAATTCGCTGGTAGCCAGCGTGGTGTGGGACGAAGCGCGTTTTGGCCTGGCGCTGGACCTC
>JANLTL010000588.1:0-1978 GCA_031362905.1 Burkholderiales bacterium
GGTGCGTGCCTGCTCGGAGGCCGACAGGCAATCGAGTGTGCCGGTCAGGTGTGCGAAGACGCCGCCACGATCGATGTCAGCGATCAGTATCACCGGGCAATCAACTGCTTCGGCGAAACCCATGTTGGCGATATCGCGGTCGCGCAAATTGATTTCGGCCGGGCTGCCCGCGCCTTCGACCAGCACCACCGCGTATTGCCGCCGCAGACGCTCATAGGATTCGAGCACCGCCGCCATCGCGCGCGGTTTGAAGTGGTGATAATCGCGCGCGTCCATGTCGGCGCGCACCTTGCCGTGAATGATGATTTGCGCGTCGGTATCCGAATTCGGTTTCAACAGCACCGGGTTCATGTCGGTGTGCGGCGCGAGGCCGGCGGCCTGCGCTTGCAGGGCTTGCGCGCGGCCGATTTCGCCGCCGTCACTGGTCACGGCGCTGTTGAGCGCCATGTTTTGCGGCTTGAATGGCGCGACGGAAATGCCACGGCGTTTGAGCACCCGCGCGAGGCCTGCCACCAGCGTGCTCTTGCCCGCATCCGAGGTGGTGCCTTGAACCATCAGGGTGCCGCGCATTGCGTGTTTTTCGCTCACAAAGAGGCGGATTATCGCATTCACGCGATGCGATAATCGCGCCCTATGGCGATCACTTTGGTTTTGGGCGGCGCGCGTTCCGGCAAGAGCGCGTTTGCGGAGCAGCTCGTTGCACAGTGTGCGCTGCCGGTGGTGTATGTCGCCACCGCCACCGCGGGTGATGCCGAAATGGCCAAGCGCATTGCGCATCATCGCGCACGCCGCCCGCCCGGGTGGCGCACCATCGAAGCGCCGCTTGATCTGGCGGGCGCATTGCAGCAGCACGCTGCTGCCAACAGCTGCGTACTGGTCGATTGCCTCACGCTCTGGCTCGCCAATCTGCTCTTTGATGGCGGCACGGATTACCCCGAAAACAGCCCGATTGATCCCGGCCCGCAGTTCGGACGGCGGCGCGACGCGCTACTCGATCTGCTGCCGCAGTTGCCCGGCCAGATCGTGCTGGTGTCGAATGAAATCGGCTTTGGCGTTACCCCCATGGGCGCGGTGTCGCGCTTTTTTGTTGACGAAGCCGGACGCCTCAACCAGCAGGTTGCCGCCCTCGCCCAGACGGTGCGCTTGATCGTGGCCGGCTGCCCGGTTGCCGTCAAAGGCTAGTCGGGTCGGCATGCTCCTCGGTCTGAACCCGATTGAGTTGCTCTGTCTGCTCGTGGCCGGCCTCGTGCTGGACCGGGTGCTGGGCGAGGCGCGCAGCTTTCATCCCCTGGTTGGCTTTGGCACACTCGCCAACCTGGTCGAACGCAGGCTCAATCGTGCCCCACAACGCCCGCTCTCGCGTCTGACCGGCACATTGGCCCTGGCGCTCGCCGTACTGCCCTTCGTCGCTGTTGCCGCCTGGCTGGTGTCCCCCGATGTTGCTCCATTGCTGGCGTGGGCGATCCATGCACTGGTGCTCCATGCCGCGCTCGGCGCCACCAGCTTGAAGCAGCATATCGCCCCAATCGCCATCGCGCTCGAACACCAAAAGCTGGATGAGGCACGCGCCCTCACCGCGCGCATCGTCTCGCGCGATACCGCCAGCCTCGATGAGACGGGCATCGCCCGCGCCGCCGTCGAGTCGGCGCTGGAGAACGGCAACGACGCAGTGTTTGGCACACTGTTCTGGTTCATCCTGCTGGGCGCACCGGGTGCAATCCTGTTTCGCCTGGCCAATACGCTCGATGCGATGTGGGGCTATCGCAATGCCCGCTTTTTGCATTTCGGCTGGGCAGCGGCACGCTTTGATGATTTTCTCAATCTTGCGCCAGCGCGCCTAACTGCCCTCACCTATGCCCTGTTCGGCAGCACCGGCAACGCGCTGCAGTGCTGGCGCACCCAGGCCGGCGCCTGGTCCAGCCCCAATGCCGGGCCGGTGATGGCCGCAGGCGCCGGCTCGCTGCGGGTCGCTTTGGGT
>JANLTL010000590.1:0-3308 GCA_031362905.1 Burkholderiales bacterium
CGCAGCCTGCTCACCGGTGCGGTGCAATCTGCCGAAGAAGTGGCAAACGACCGCCGCAAGGATCATCCGCGTTTTCACGCCGGCAACTTCGAGCGCAATCGCGATCTGGTAGCGGGCATCGTCTCGATGGCGAAGAAAAAAGGCTGCACCGTGGGCCAGCTCGCGCTCGCGTGGCTGCTGGCGCAGGGCGATGACATCGTCGCCATTCCCGGCACCAAGCAGGCTGGCCGTGTCGATGAAAACCTCGGCGCGCTCAATATCACACTGTCTGCGGCAGAAGTTGAATCGCTGTCGCACGCATTTCCGCGCGGCGCGGCGGCCGGCACGCGCTATCCGGCCGGCGGCATGAAGGGTGTGTATATTTGACGGTCGTACCCCGGAAATGCGCTTGCACCAACGGTTTCCTGATTCACCTCGCGGCGCCGTCGCGTTCCCAGCCGCGGGCCACCATCGTCGCTCGATGTTCGCTTGACGATGCATGAATTTTCTGGATCGGCGCCTTCGCGACTGCTTTCGCCGCGATGGCGTCGACGTCTGCCATCAGGGCGCGCGCATCCCAGGCAAGCGGCCAGCCCTGCCAGAGGCACAATTTTCCAGCCACATGCACCGATACGATCTGGTCGCGCGCGGCCAGGCGCACCAATTCCCAGGTCAGGTCCCATGAAGGTTTCATTTCCGGCACATCGAGATCGATCAGCAGGAAATCCGCCGCCCGGCCAACCGCGATGGTGCCGGTGACATCGCCGAGACCTGCGGCATCGGCGCCGCCGCGGGTCGCACGATCGAGCCACAGCCAGCCGCCGCCGCAGGATGAATCGCCATTGGCGATGCCGCTGGTGTAACGCTGCGCAGACTCTGCGGCATCCATCAGGCGAAAGCCGTCGCTGCGTGTGCCGTCCGTGCCGAGACCGAAGCGGATGCCGAGCGCTGCCATCAGCGGCGCATTGGCCACGGCGTTGCCTTTCCAGGCACTGGCGACCGGGTTGTAGCTTACGGCGGCGCCCGATTCGCGCACCATGTTGTATTCATGCGCCGCCATCAGCGTCGCGTGCGCCAGCAGCGTCTGTGGCCCGAGGGCGCCGGCGTGGTCGAGGTGCTCGATCGGCCGCAGGCCGCGTGCCACCAGCGAGCGTTCGACCGAAGCCAGGTGCTCGTTGACGTGAATCTGGAACACCGCGCCGTGCGCGGCGGCAAGATGCGAGACATCGCGCAGCATGCCGTCGCTCGCCGCCTCCGCAATGGAGATCGCCAGCGACGGATGCACCGTGCCGTCCACCGGCCAGGCGCCGAGGAATCGTTCTGCCTCTGTCAGGATGGCTTCGCGCGGCACATCGGTGCCGAGGTCGTTGCAGATCATGCCCAGCACGCAGCGGATGCCTGCATCGCGCGTGGCTTGCGCCACCGCTTCCAGACCTGCCTGGGCGCGCGTGCCGGCGTCGCACACCGTCGTGAAGCCGCCGCGCAGGGCTTCGAGCGAAGCGAGCTTGGCGGCGATGTACAGGCTTTTTTCATCGAGGCTGGCCTCGAGCGGTACCCAGATGCGCCGGAAGATCTCGGACGGCTCGCCAAACGCGAGCGCCTTGCCGAACGATTGCGTGAGGTGGTGATGGGCATCGATGAAGCCAGGCATCAGCAGCATGGCCGGCAACGCGGTGGGGACGAGTTGCGGCCAGTCGCGCGTCAATTGCGCGATCGGGCCGACCGCCGCAAAGCGGCCCTGCGTGACCACCACGCCATGGTCATTGGCAGGCCCGTCCGGCAGCATCACCCAATCCGGTGCGAGCAGCAGCTCTTCATGCGAGAGGTGCTCGCGCAATGCTTGATCGATCATGTCGTTACCTTCAAAGAATACCGTTTTAAAACGACTGCCAGCCATACCACAGGCCCACCGCAGTGATGCCCCAGGCAATCATTTGCCTGAGCACGGCCAGCGGCAGGCGCCGCGACAATAGGCGGCCCACGCCCCAGCCGAACAGCAGCAGCATGCCAAGCTGCAGGCCGAGTTCGAAGTTGAGCGTGCCCTTGAGAATGTTCACCGCCGTCGCCGCGACGGCGATCGGCAACTGGATGCCCTGCGCCATCTCGATCGACAGCGCCGTCGGCACGCGCGCCAGCATGAGGATCGGCAGCAGCAACACCGGCCCGCCGGTACCAGACCAGGCGGAGGCGCAGCCGACCACGACACCAAAGGCGATCAAGGTGGAAGGTCGCTGCGGGTACTGGACCGCGCCGGGTGTCGACGCCGGCTCGCTGCGTGACATGGCCACTACGCCCGACAGCACTGCCAGGGCCGCGATGACGCCGCGGGCCAGTGTCGGTGGCAACCACGACAGCGTCAGCGCGCCGAGTGCCGCGCCAACCAGTGCCGCGCCATACAGCCTGCTAAAAGGCGGCAGCGACTTCGAACGGGTGATGCGCGCGGTGTTGCCCTGCAAGAAAATCGCCGCTGCGCCAGTGAAGAGAAAGCCGAAGCTCGATGCCGCAATCGCTTCCTGCACCGGCACCCCCGCCAGCTCGGTGAGCACCGGCACGACGACGATGCCGCCAATGCTGGTGGCGCCCACCGCTAACCCGGCCAGCAGCAGCAACAGTGCGGTGAGCAGACTCATCGTCGAAGGCTTTCTGCGTCGGGCCGCGAGCCCCGATCCCCTATCCCTATTCGGCCTTGATGCCGGCGGCCGAGATGACCGCGCCGAGCACCTGCTTCTCGTTTGAGAGGTAGGCGGCAAATTGCGCTGGCGTCTGGGTCATCGGCTTCAGCCCCGCGTCGTCCATTTTTTTGATCACTTCCGGGTCGGCCAGCACGGCTGCCATTTCACGGCCGAGGCGATCACGGATCGCCGGATCGATCTGTGCCGGCGCCAGCAGGCCGAACCAGGATTCGATGTTCATCTCCTTGAGCTCGGGCGCTTCCGACAGGCTCGGCACGCCAGGCAGGGTGGCCCAACGCGCCTTCGACGTGACGCCATAGGCCTTGACTTTGCCATCGCGAATGAATGCCTGCGCCAGCGACACCGGCAGCACGGCGAGGTCGATCTGGTTGCCGGCCAGTTCGGTCAGTACCTGCGGGCCCGACTTGTAGGGCACGTGCAGTACGTCGATCTTGGCATTCAGTTTGACCAGCTCCATGCTGACGTGCATCGAGGTGCCGACGCCGTCTGTGCCATAGCTAAGGCGTCACGTGAAAATAACTTGACCAATTTATTTTAGTGTGTTGTAAAGGCGGTATGCATATTGCCGCCGTCGTTGAGCAGATCAGATCGCGCTACCGTTCTCTTGGGCCGGTGATGGATGAGAGAGTGCGTAGG